>JABDLQ010000225.1 GCA_013002925.1 Gammaproteobacteria bacterium
CGTCAACGATTGTTAACCGTCTGATTGCACAAGTTCTTACGATCAACAGAAATACCCACTCTGGTTAGTGCGTTGTGTGTTCGATAGCGCTGGCGGCAACGCCTGTAAGTAAAATCGACACCGGGAAAAGCCGCCATTTAGTGCGTTGTGATGCCGGTTTCCGGAAAAACAAACACTGTGTGCGCTGCCGCACGGCGGTGGTAAAGGCACAGCCGAACATCCTGTATAGAGGTGACATTAATCTGCAATCATCTGCGGGCAGCGATCGTTCATTAACCCGGGGTTGCTGCATGGCCAGGCCATTCACCCATTGCTACAGTCAACCGGTGCACTTGAGACCCGTAACGATACGATCGGGATAACGCCCGGCAGTACTACCGAGTTTTTGAATATTCAAAGAGTTACGCTCTTTTGTGATGTTCTGATGCTGCGTAACGCACGACTAATGGAGATTGTCGTCGCGTTACTGGCGCGACAATTACCAGACTTCGCGTGGCAGCCAGGGGCTGTATCTGCCTGATTGGTGTGTTGAGCCTGACAACAGTCGTCCATATAGTGTTTAATCAAGAATCCGGGGTGCAACTGAACAGGGCTCCTGGACAGGTGTTCTGTAGTTAGAACCTCAGCTGGATTTGCCAGTGCCAGAATGGACAAAATCAAGCGTCGAACAATTTTACATTAGTCAAATGGGTGGAATGAGTCTCGTTATTTAACCTACTAAAAACAACAGGTTAATGTTTTGGCCCGATATTTGCATTGTAATTCAGTAGCTATATTGTGTGATTAATTTTTCACAAATTTGGGGATAAGAAAATGAATACCTTTAAATTGAAAAGTGTCTGGTTAGCGGTGCTGGTCAGCATCTTTGCTTCAGCCGGCGCTGCTGCAGTTCCGTTTACGTTGCCTGAAATTGCGACCTACAACAACAGTAACTACATGTCGACTTCCGGTTTGATGGCTGGTGCGGGTGGCCCGCCAGCGACGGTGGCCAATCTGGGGATGCTCAATGGGGATACTTCGGTAAGCGGCTCAATCTTGCCAAACGAAGTGTTGTGGTACGAGTTTTCAGCTGATGGTTTTACCTACCTGGACATCAACACGAACGGTACTACCATGTTCGATACCGAAATCGGCTTGTACGATGCCGCGGGCAATCGTATTAGTAACGACGATGACGATGGCATTGGCCTGTCAAGCACGCTGTCCTTTGGCGCCGGATCGGGCCTTACGCTGGGAGATCCATTCAACCTCGGCGGTGATGGCATCGCCAACGGCGAAGACGGTCCTTTGGCGGCAGGTACGTACTATCTGGCATTTGGTGAGTTTAATGTCACCTTTAATGCCGCGGGGTTCGATGTAATTAGCACCGGCTTTGATACTGGCGGCGACTACGTGATCGACATCTACACGGACGCCCGCGTTGCGACACCTATTCCCGAGCCCGCAGCACTGTTGCTTCTCGGTCTTGGTCTGGTAGGCATCGGCTTCGCACGACGACGACTGTAACAAAAACGGTTCATTGCCACCTGCGTAAGCAGGGCGTTGAACGACAATAAGAAAACGGCGGCCATTGGTCGCCGTTTTTGTATGTGACGGTGGGTTGAATATTAAACGATCGGCGCCACATGCCATTACCTGGATTCCGGGTGCCAAACACCAGGCCGCACGTTACAGGTTCCACAGGTTCCACAGGTACTATAGACTCTAATGGCTGAATGGCGACAGCGTGGGGCCGGGCGTCGAGCCTTTGGCGCCTGGTTAGATATGCCACACTTCGAACACCGGATACCAGTCGCCACGAACCGGCCAGCCATTGTCAGTTCGGACCACTCCAACTGCTACCAGTAGTTTCTATTGCGGAAAATTCATCATGTTCATATTCAACAAAGTCACCAGGTTTTTAACGCTTACGCTGTGCATGGTGGTTCAGGCTGCCTGCGCCGGCGCACCCCAGGCATCGTTAAATGTACAAAGTAAGGCACCCACCGCGGCGACAGCGGTGCATCAAAAAGCCTTGCGGGACTCATTGCCGTTTGAAGATAAGCGTGATTTCGAGGAACAGCGTCGCGGATTTATTGCCGCTCCTGAGTACCGCCGCATCACCGATGATCATGGTGAAGTGGTCTGGGATATGGGTCGCTATGACTTTCTGCTGACGGGTAAAGATCACGACAGCATCCATCCGTCGCTGCAGCGTCAGGCGACGCTGAACATGAACTATGGCCTGTATGAAGTCGTGCCGGAAAAAATTTATCAGCTACGCGGCTTTGATTTGTCCAACATGACGCTGATAAAAGGCGACACCGGCTGGATCATTTTTGACGTGCTGTTAGTCCGGGAAACCGCAGCGGCAGCACTGGCGTTTGCCAACGAACAGCTTGGCACCCGGCCGGTGGTAGCCGTGATCTATTCGCATTCTCACGCGGATCATTTTGGCGGTATCCGCGGTGTGGTCGATGAGGCTGACATTCGTTCCGGCCGGGTGGCGCTGCTTGCACCGCGTGGTTTTATGGACCATGCCATTGCGGAAAATGTGTATGCGGGCACCGCGATGGCGCGCCGCGCGTCGTACCAATACGGCCGGGTGCTGCCGGTCAGTCCATTCGGCCAGGTGGATTCGGCCATTGGCAAGGCCACGGCAAGCGGGTCACTGGGTCTGATCGCACCCAATACCATCATCGAAAAAGACTATGAAGAACACACCATTGACGGAGTGAAAATGGTGTTTCAGAACACCCCCGGCACCGAGGCTCCGGCTGAGATGAACACCTGGTTTCCAGACCTCAAAGTCTTTTGGGCGGCCGAGAACATCACCGCAACGATTCATAACGTGTACACCTTGCGTGGTGCGCTGGTGCGAGACGCGTTGTTGTGGTCTCGCAAGATCAATGAGGCCCTCTATCGTTATGGTACTCAGGCCGACGTCATGCTGGCTTCGCATAACTGGCCACGATGGGGCAACGCACGCATTCAGCAAGTGATGCGCGCGCAGCGCGACGCCTATGCCAACCTGAATAACCAGGTGCTGCACCTGGCGAACCAGGGCGTCACGATCAACGAGATTCACAACGAATACCAGGTGCCCATGAGCCTGCAAAAACAATGGTCGGTGCGCCAGTATCACGGCTCCGAGTTTCACAACTCGAGAGCCGTGTTAAACCGTTACCTGGGTTACTGGGACGGCAATCCGGCGACGCTTGCGCCACTGTCACCGGCCGATTCCGCACCGTTGTTTGTGGAAATGATGGGCGGTGCCGACAAAATAGTGTCGAAGGGGAAGAGTCTGTACGCCGATGGCAAGTACCGCCATGCCATGGAAATCGTCAACAAACTGGTCTATGCCGAGCCCCGCAATGCCAACGCCAAAGGGCTGTTGGCCGATATTTTTGAACAGTTGGGCTATCAGTACGAGAGCGCGAGCATGCGCAATTCTTTCCTGTCGGCCGCCAGGGAGCTGCGCTCCGGGATACCCGCGCAGATGGGTCTTGAAACCGGCGGCCCGGATACCGCCAGGGCGCTGACAACTTCACAGTGGTGGGATGCTATTGCGATCCGGGTCGACAGCCGCAAGGCCGATGGCATTAACTTCAAACTCAACTTTATCACGCCCGACAATGACGAAAAGCTCGTGATCGAAATGAGCGGTGGCACGCTGACGAACATCACCGGCTTCACTGCAGACGATGCCGATGCCACGATAACCATCAATCGCTCTGATCTGCTGCCGGTGATGATGCAGCAAAAAACGCTTGCTGATCAGATCCAAAGCGGAAAAGCAACATTGAGCGGTGATGGCCAGGTGCTGGCATTATTGGGGTCGACCCTGGTGGCGTTCGATCCGCTGTTTGAAATGATGCCCGGTACGGCTAACCGGTAATCGATTGCAGAAAAGCCTACGCAGGATCGGCTTCAAGCCGCGATCTGCGGCCGGGCCGCACCCTTGATGCACGCGCGATGTTTTCCGGTAGGAGCGGCTTCCAGCCGCGATCGGGAACGAGATCAAAATCACAATGAATTTGTAGAAGCACCCCAAGGGCATTTGCTCGCCCGGCCTTCGGCCGTTCTGGCTGCACGGCTTCCAGCCGCGATCGGTGTTGGCGTTTGTTCCGGTGTTTTATCGCGGCAGGATGCCGCTCCTACAAATGGTGTGGTGTTGGCGTTAGTTCCGGTGTTTTATCGCGGCAGGATGCCGCTCCTACAAATGGTGTGGTATTGGCGTTTGTTCCGATGTTTTATCGCGCCTGGA
>JABDLQ010000384.1 GCA_013002925.1 Gammaproteobacteria bacterium
CCCCAAGGGCATTTGCTCGCACGGCATCTTGCCGCGATCCAACGTTCAAACAAGACCACGATCTGCCGAATGCTGGTAATCGCCAACGCTAAAGAAGCGTTTCGGGCGCAACAAACTTCAGATCCTGCGCTTCGGCAACGGCCTCACAAGTTAATTTTCCTTCATGCACATTGAGCCCGGGAAGAAACCCGCGATCCGCCCGCAGAGCCTGCCGCCAGCCTTTGTCCGCCAACTTGAGTGCATACGGGAGCGTGGCATGATTGAGCGCGTATGAGGAGGTGCGCGGCACTGCACCTGGCATATTGGCCACACAGTAATGCACCACCTCATCGACAACATACGTCGGATCAGAGTGCGTCGTAGCATGAGAGGTTTCGACGCAACCGCCCTGGTCGATTGCAACATCACAGATCACCGCACCTGGTTTCATCTCACGGACCATTTCGCGCGTTACCAGTTTGGGGGCTTCAGCGCCTGCGACTAATACTCCGCCGATCAGAAGATCGGCGCGTTTGGCATAGTTTTCAATCGCGGCACGATTGGAAAACACACAGTTAACATTGCCGCCGTACTGAATATCGAGTTGGCGCAGGCGCGGAATGGAGTTATCGAGAATCGTCACACGGGCACCCATGCCATGCGCCACAAAGGCCGCATTGTTGCCAACAACGCCGCCGCCAATAATGACCACGTCAGCGGGCTCCACTCCGGTAACACCGCCGAGCAACACGCCAAGACCGCCTTTTGATTTTTCCAGGCAATGAGCCCCGGCCTGCACCGACAGGCGCCCCGCCACTTCACTCATCGGCGCCAGCAGCGGGAGGGTTCCGTGCTGGTCCGTTACGGTTTCGTATGCGATTGCCGTAACGCCGGATTTAAGCAGCAATTCGGTTTGCAGATCATCGGGTGCCAGGTGCAAATACGTAAACAGAATCTGGCCACGGCGCAGCATTTCACACTCATTGGGCTGTGGCTCTTTGACCTTGATGATCAATTCGGCGCGTTCAAATATTTCCTCAGCCGTGCTGACCACCACTGCGCCTGCCGCCTCATAGTCGGCGTCCAGTGCATTGATCCCCGCGCCAAGCTGGGTCTGCACAATTACCTCATGACCGTGCGCAGTAAATTCCTGGACACTCTCCGGCGTAAGACCCGTGCGATATTCGTTGTTTTTGATTTCCTTCGGAATTCCTACCAGCATGTTGTGCCCTCCATAATGAAAGAGCAGCATACCGGATATTTTCCCAATATATTTGTGGTATTAATGTATATTACCAAAATATTTTTGGAATATATTTATTTATACGGTGTAATTTATGGCATTGTCCGCAATCGATCGGGCCATCTTGCGCATTTTGCAAAACGATGGCCGCATCACCTACTCGGACCTGGCGCGCCAAGTGGGCCTGTCGACCTCACCGTGCATCGAACGGGTGCGCAAACTGGAACGCCAGGGTTACATCAGCCGGTATTCTGCGCTTTTGAATCCCGACAAACTGGACGCCGGCCTGGTCGTCTTCGTGATGATCCGGATGGACCGCACCTCCAAGAATAACTTTGACAGCTTTCGACGTTCGGCTAACTTACTGCCTGAAGTACAGGAGTGCTATCTGACCACCGGCAATTTCGATTATCTGATCAAAGCACGCGTGCGTGATATCGCCGAATACCGGGATTTACTCGAAGACACATTGCTCAGCATTGAGGGGGTACAGGAAACGACGAGCATCGTGGCAATGGAAGCGGTAAAGGAAAGCCTGACGCTGAATATCTGAACCCGGGCAGCCAATAATAAAAGAGCAAAAAATGTGAATTCGATGATGGTGACTTACCGGCATCGATGCGTACAATGTCGGTATGACGCTCAAAGAACAAGTCGAACAACTGCTGCCGGGTTGGGAACAATGGTACCCCAGCCTGTTTGATGCAGCCGTCGATCTGGGCGTCTTGCGTGCGCAGGTGTGCTCGCCCGACGATCTGTACCTGAGCCGCCGCCATTCATCGGTGGCCAGCGCAGCTGCAACCGCTCACCGCGAGCAATGGGGCGGAAATATTGATAACACCACGCGCGGCGGGCCGCCCGGTAAACGTCGCAAAAAACGCAAAAAGCAAAAGTAACTCAAATGATATTCCCGGCATGTGACGCTCGGGAATTACATCGCGCTATGGTCATCAATTAGCCTTGACTGCACCGGCATCATCGCAACCACTCACTCCTTGAATGACTGCCCCTGCGTTTTCGAAAGAAGCATTTTCAACAGGCACAATCTGCGAATGGCCTGCCCTTTTAAGCGCCGCCAATTTTAGTTAAAGGTAATCACCTGGCGCACCGCATCACCGCGCGCAAGCGCATCGAATGCCGCGTTGATCTGGTCAAGCGTTATCGTTGAGGTCAGTAATTTATCAACCGGCAGTAGGCCTGCCTGATACATAGCGATAAAGCGCGGCAAGTCCCGGGCGGGTACCGCAGAACCCATATAGGACCCCTTGACGGTTTTTTCATCGGCCACGAGACTCACTG
>JABDLQ010000239.1 GCA_013002925.1 Gammaproteobacteria bacterium
CCCTCGTCTTTGGCGCCACATTATTCTGGTCACTGGCGCTGGCTGCCATGCTGCTTACGCTCAGCTTTGCGCATGAGTCACTGCGTTCTCGCATGTACTGGAGTCAAAAACTCATGGAGTCCGAAAAAAACGGGCGGCTGCTCAACATCGAGCGGTCACACCGTGACTTTTCGCGAGAAGTTCAGCAATTCCTTGGTGCGCTTGAAGACGGCGCGTATGAAGAAGCCATATTGACCAGCTTTCTTGCGCATCTTGACGGTCTGCTACCCGTAGAGGCCTCTGCAGTCGTGCTTTCGCATCGGCACGAATTGCGGCTGGTTACCCGTTTTCAAAATGGTGACAGCGACAATTTTGCCTCCATACTTAAGACCAGAGAGCAGCTGCTGCAGAGCGTGTGCCTGTCAGACCAGGCTGCCGTGATTCATTCCGAAGAGTTTGGTCTGGGCGGACGGGAACACGGGATATCAACACTGTGCATCGTTCCGGTTCGCGTGGAACGCCAGGACTGGGCTTGTGTCTTGCTCGCGCGCAGCCAGGATTCCGGGTTTCAGCATGATGAGTTGCGACTCGTACGCGAGTTTTCGGAGCAGGCACGTAACGCCATGGATAGTGCTGAAAAATTTGATCGGGTACGGCGTCAGGCGGAGACGGATGCGCTGACAAAATTGTTGAACCGCGGCGCCATAATCAAACGTGCCAAACGGGCTTTCAGGAAAGCCCGTTCGATGGGTACCAGGCTGTCGCTGTTTTTTGTCGATCTGGATAATTTCAAAACGATCAACGATACCTATGGCCATGAAACCGGAGACGTGGTTTTGCGCACAGTAGCTTCCCTGTGCCATGACTGTCTGCGCGAGAACGATCTGGTGGGGCGTTACGGCGGCGAAGAGTTCATCGCGGTACTGCCAGGTGCTGATGCGGAAAACGCCGAACTCATTGCAGAGCGGATTCGCGCCACGGTTCAGTCCACTCCCGTACAGGCCCGTGAGATTACGATCAAGGTAACGGTCAGTATTGGTATTGCAGAAATGGCTGAGCGATTTACCGATGTCAACGACCTGGTTGGCGCTGCAGACCGGGCTTTGTATTGTGCCAAGCGCGAAGGGCGCAACCGGGTCATTCATGATCTTGTTGTGGTGCGTGACAACACGGCCGAAAGCGAGCGCAGGAAAGCGTAACTGTGCTACCGGGCAATCGGTGGCCTGCAGCAAAACCGGACAGAACCGCAACGTGCGATTGCCCGATGCCATGATTGGCCACAATTTGTCCCCAGACGCCCACACCTTTCCCCGTGATTGCCCGAATTGTCTGTTGGAATAAGCCTGCAAATTCAATCGCAGGAGCAACTCATGACTTTCAAAATCAATACAGTGCTGGTGGTTTCACTGGCTATTTTTTCACTTTCCCAGACAAGCTATGCGGCCGAGCCTGCCTCCAAACGGGAAATCGCCGGGTTCAGCAGCGGTGCTCTCGTTGGCGGTTCCGTCGGTGGCCCGGTGGGGTTGATCATCGGTGCGGCCATCGGCGCGCATTACGGCCATACACTGGAGGACACACGTCGAAAGGCGCGCGAAAATCAGGCGCTAAACGCAAGCTATCAAAGCACACATGAAAAATACGAGCATTCCAGTGAACAGCTTCGGCGCGTTGAACATCTGCTCGCCACAACCACCGAGCAGGTAAATTCGCTGAACGCCGAAATCGATCAACTGTTTGTAGAGAGGGCGCTAATCAGCCAGCTGGAGTTCGACGTGCATTTTGAAACGGATGACGCGGAGCTGATCGAAAAAGACCTGCACCGACTGCGGGTACTGGCCGATTTGCTGAAACGACTGCCCGAGGCCCGGGTGGCTTTACGGGGTCACAGTGATGTCCGTGGGACTGACGAGTATAACGACACCTTATCGCTGGATCGTGCCTACGCTGTTGCTGATGCACTGTCCGCATATGGGGTTGATGACAAGCGCATCAATGCCTATGCGCTCGGTGAAAGCGCGCCGCTGGCCATTGATGGCGAAGTGGATACCTACAGCCGGGATCGCCGGGTTAATATCCAGATAGAGCTGGGTGAGCCGCAGGGCGCGGACGACAAATATTCTGTCTCACGGTAAGTAATGCTTCCCCTCGACCGGCCAGGCCAGGGATGGCGCGGCCGGTTTTTTATGTGGGCTCTGATGTTGGCGACGCCGGTCGATTCTGGCACTCTTGTTACCAGGTACTCCTTGATAATCCGCAGCGGGAACAGGAATGCAACGTATCGCCATGTGGTCAGGACCACGCAACATATCCACCGCGTTGATGCGGGCATTTGAGAATCGTGCTGACACCATTGTCGTCGATGAGCCTCTCTATGCGTATTATCTAAAAAACACTGGTGTTGATCACCCGGGCCGCGATGGCATTATTGCCGCCTACGACACCGATTATCAGGCGGTTACCACGTACCTGTCCGAAGGCGATCCAGGTGAGTGCGGGATTTTTTACCAAAAACAGATGGCGCATCATCTGCAGCCGGATGATGCATTGGAATGGTTGTCGGCGCTGAGCAACGTATTTTTGATCAGAGACCCGAAGGCAATGTTGCTGTCGCTGTCGAAAGTATTGCCGACAGTCACGGTGCATGACACCGGTTTACCGCAGCAATTGCGGCTCGTCGAATTTTTACGCAATCGTGGTGAGAAAATCGTGGTACTGGATTCACGCAAGGTTCTGGAGAATCCGCAACAACAGCTGCAGCGACTGTGCAGACATCTGGGTGTGGCGTTTGAGGACGCTATGTTGAACTGGCCTGCAGGGCCACGGGCAAGTGATGGCATCTGGTCACCGTACTGGTACGATGCGGTGCTCCGCTCCACGGGGTTTTCACCTTACACGCCAAAGCATGAGAAGCTCCCCGATACGTTGCAAGATGTGCTCGCACAATGCGAATCCTGTTATCAGACCTTACGCCGGTATGATCTTGCCGGGGCGGAGTAAATCCTATGTTGCAGAAGTTTAATGCGGCGAACAAAGACATTCTGGTTAACATTAACGGTGAATTGATTCATCGCAATGATGCCGGGGTCAGTCCGTTCGATTCGGTGGTGCAGGGCGGCGACGCTGTGTGGGAAGGCCTGCGGGTGTACGCTGGCAGGGTCTATCGGCTCACGCCGCATCTGGATCGACTGGTGGCGTCGGCAAAAGCGCTTGGCTTTGCCCGGATACCCGGTCACGACGAACTTCGGGAACAATTACGCCGCACACTGGAAGCCAACAAAATGTATGACGGCGTGCATGTTCGACTGACCCTCACGCGAGGTATCAAGGTGACCAGTGGCATGGACCCGCGCCTTAACACCAGTGGCCCGACATTGATTATTATTGCTGAACACAAACCACCGGTGTATGGCAGCAGCGGAGTTCGACTGATCACATCCGGGGTGCGCCGGATCCCGCCAGATTGTGTCGACCAAAAAATTCATTCCTGCAACCTGATCAATTCAATTCTTGCAAAAATTCAGGCTAACGCCGCCGGTGTCGACGATGCACTGATGCTGGACACGCGCGGCTACGTTGCCGAGACCAATGCGACGCATGTATTTATTGTGACAAACGGCGAATTGCATACTCCAACTACCGGTTCCTGTCCTGAAGGTATTACCCGTGCTTCCGTGCTTGACTTGTGTGCCCGGCACGGCCTCACGGCGCATGTCCGTGATCTGACAATTACGGAATGCTATAGCTGTGATGAAATGTTCTGCACCGGCACGATGGGTGAACTGGTACCGGTTTTGGAATTGGACGGCCGCCCGGTGGGCGATGGCGCAGCCGGTGAGCTGACAGACAAACTGCGGCGCCTGTATCAGGAACTCACCGCAGCAAGCGGTGAGCCCCTGGTATCAGGTGAATTCGACGGGTAGTGGTACCAACCAGACTGTATAAGAGTGGATTATGTCGAGACTGCCGGGCCGCTGGCAGACCCACCTGAAACCAATCGTCTCGAAACTTTCTGGCCGGTGGCAGACCCACCAGGATGCGGTCGTCTCCGGACTGTCTGGCCGGTGACAGATCCAAAAGAGTACGGTCATCCCGGCACAGGTGGCTAGCGCCGCCAACACTGAACCACTTGCTCTGTCCGGGTTTTTCGAGTGATTGACAAGGCCTTTTTGCGGGATTGGCGCCATGCCGGGATGGTCCTTACCGGGATTCGCCCGGCCCCTCTGACGCCCTCCCCGAAGAGGAGGGCATATG
>JABDLQ010000389.1 GCA_013002925.1 Gammaproteobacteria bacterium
ATCGTATACGACACTGGGGACCGTTTATTGCTTACGAGTGGCAATCTCCAATCATCGCAGTGAGCGTAAAGATTTCGAGTTGCTGGTCACAGAAACTGTGCGAATTGCCCGTGAGTTGTTAGCGAACCGTGCATAAATATAAAAATATAATATTAATAAATAACAGATATTTAAAAGATATACTTAATTATATTTATCACAAAAAACCATGTAGAATCCGTGGCGCTATCAACCGGCTACAGCTGCGATGCCCGGTGTTTGAATGGGGTGCGCCACGGTGGTTGCGCCGAGTCTGTCAAAGCCTGCCGGCCGGGCATAAAGGACACCGGAAAATCGTGTTGTCAATCAATCTGATGGCATGTTTCTTCAATGCATACGATGGGATACACTTACGCGCATTGTCGTGAAGTTGACGTGTCACTATCAGCAAGAACACACCCAGCCTGAATTCACCCAGCCGATCCGAGCCGCACAATCCCATGGGCCAATCCTATAAAGACCGATATGATTCCACTCCACTGCATGGTGGTAACGCCGCTGTAGTAGAGGAATTTTACGAACGCTATCTCGAGGACCCCGAGTCGGTGGCACCGCCATGGCGGGATTATTTTCGCAGTATCAGCAATGGTGCGTCCGGCGAAATTGCGCATGGACCGGTACGCGAGGCCATCATTGCGCAAGCAAAAGCCCATCGCGGCGCTACGGCAGGATCGCCGGTCAAATGCCATGATGGAACGCTGGAACACCAGTCACACGTACTGCGACTGATCAACGATCACCGGTTGCACGGGTACCTGTGTGCGTCGCTGGACCCATTGGGCATGATGGATCATGCAAAACCGGCCGATCTCGATCCGGCATTTCACGGCCTGCATAACGTCGATCCTGGCGAGGAGTTCGTTACCGCCGATCTGCCTGGACCTGAACGCCGGACACTGAACGATATTCTGGGGCTGCTCGACACTATTTATGGTGGACGCATCGGCATGGAATTTTCGCACATCAGCAACACGGCCGAACGGCTATGGTTGCGTGAGCGCTTTGAAATGGGTCGTGTCGAACCTCAGATCAGTGAAGCGGACAAGATGCTGCTGCTGAAGGATCTGACGGCGGCCGAGGGTATGGAACGCTATCTGCATACCCGGTATGTTGGGCAAAAACGCTTCTCCCTGGAAGGTGGCGATTCACTCATTCCGCTGGTCCAGGACATGCTGCGTCAGGCCGGCGAGAACGATGTTGAGGAAGTCGTACTGGGTATGGCCCACCGCGGCCGACTCAATGTGCTTGTCAATGTGCTGGGCAAGTCACCAGCCCAATTGTTCTCCGAGTTCGAAGGGGGTGCGGCGCCGAGCGTGCGTGAGGGTTCCGGTGATGTGAAATATCACATGGGGTTTTCGGCAGACCTGGAAACGTCAAAGGGCTCGATTCATGTGGTGCTGGCGTTTAACCCGTCACATCTTGAAATTGTCAACCCGGTGGTCGAAGGTTCGGTACGTGCCCGGCAGGAACGGCGCGGAGATTTTTCACACAGTCGCGTGATGCCGGTATTGGTTCATGGCGATGCGGCCTTTGCCGGTCAGGGCGTCGTTATGGAGACCTTTCAGATGTCTCAGGCGCGCGGTTTCGATACCGGCGGCACCGTACATATTATTTGCAACAATCAGATCGGGTTTACGATCAGCGATCCGCAGGATGCCCGGTCGACACCGTTTTGCTCCGATGTCGCCAAAATGATCGAAGCGCCGATCATTCATGTGAACGGCGATGACCCGGAAGCGGTGTTGTTTGCCGGCCGTATTGCACTGGATTATCGCCTGCGTTTTGCTAAAGACGTAGTAATTGACCTGGTGTGTTATCGCCGGCACGGTCACAACGAGGCGGATGAACCGGCCGCGACACAACCGCAGATGTACCAGAAAATCCGCCAGCATCCGACCACCCGCGCACTGTACGCGAAGGAACTGCATGAAGCGGGCGTCATTGGTGGCGATGAGGCAGAACTGCTGACGGAAACCTACCGCGGCAAACTGGATCACGGCGAACCGGTGCAGGAATCGCTGATGGGGCAGGCGGGCAATGAATACACGGTCGACTGGTCACGCTTTTTGGAGGGCGACCTGTCGGTTGGTGTGGAAACCCGTTTACCCGCCGGCACGACCCAACAACTCGGCGAGGCATTGTTAAGCCTGCCCAATGACCTGGTTTTGCAAAACCGCGTAAAACAGGTGATCGAAAATCGGGGCCGCATGCTGGCCGGTGAATTGCCGATGGACTGGGGTTTTGCCGAGAACATGGCCTATGCCAGTTTGATCAACGATGGATATGCGGTGCGATTGACCGGGCAGGACAGCGGGCGCGGTACCTTTTTCCACCGTCACGCGGTGTTGCATGATCAGTCAAAATCCCGCAAGTTCATACCGCTTCGACATATCAAGGAAGATCAGCCAATGTTTCGGGTGACAGACAGCCTGTTGTCGGAAGAAGCGGTTATGGGTTTCGAATACGGGTATTCGACGACTGATCCCGATACGCTGGTGATCTGGGAGGGCCAGTTCGGTGATTTTGCCAACGGTGCCCAGGTAGTTATTGATCAGTTCATCAGTTCCGGTGAGGCGAAGTGGGGTCGCGCATCCGGGCTGGTGCTGTTTTTGCCTCATGGCTATGAGGGGCAGGGTCCCGAGCACTCCTCGGCGCGGCTGGAGAGATATCTGCAATTGTGTGCCGAGTGGAATATGCAGGTATGCGTGCCGTCGACACCCGCGCAGATGTTCCACATGTTGCGCCGGCAGATGCTGCGGGACCTGCGCAAGCCGCTCATCGTGATGACGCCCAAGAGCTTACTGCGGCATAAAGAATCAGTGTCGGATCTCAAATTGCTGGAGGCCGGCGGCTTTCAGCTGATCATCGCGGACAACCGCAAACCCGATCCTGCCAAAGTCACACGCATTATTTTTTGCAGTGGTAAAGTTTATTATGATCTGGACAAGATGCGCCGCGAACATGAAGTCGACAACGTAGCGATTGTGCGCATCGAACAGCTCTATCCATTTACGGCCGATTACTACGCGGCAGAACTTGATTTTTATCCGCAGGCAAAAGAAGTCGTCTGGTGCCAGGAGGAGCCACAGAATCAGGGTGCCTGGTACCAGATTCGTCATCGCATGCAG
>JABDLQ010000298.1 GCA_013002925.1 Gammaproteobacteria bacterium
CTGATGCATTTGCTGATCCGCAATGCCTGGTCACAAAAACCGTACGCGATTGACACCCTGTTTATGTACATGGCCAACATGGGCTGGAACTCGTCCATGAACACCGCCAAAACCGTGCAAATGCTGACAGACATCGACCCCGACACCGGCGAGTACAAAATTCCGCATATTATCTATGTCGATGCGTTTGCTTCGGAAACCGTAGCGTATGCCGATTTAATCTTGCCAGACACTACCTACCTGGAACGCTTTGACTGCATCAGTTTGCTCGACCGGCCGATCAGTACCGCGGAGGGACCGGCGGATGCCATTCGGCAGCCGGTGTTAACACCTGACCGCGATGTGCGACCGTTTCAGGATGTGCTGATCGATCTGGGCGCGCGCTTGCAGTTGCCCGAATTTGTGAATGACGACGGCAGTGCTCGCTATACTGACTACCCGGATTACATCATGAACCGCCAAAGCGCACCCGGGGTCGGCTCGCTGGCCGGCTGGCGCGGTCGACAGGGCGACGAACACGGCCGCGGCGAGCCCAATCAGGATCAGATCAAGGCCTACATTGCCAATCAGTGTCATTGGGAACACACGCTACCGGAATCCTGGCAGTTTTTTAAACACGCCAATCGCGATTACCTGGAGTACGCGCAGCAGATGGGCTGGCTCGCCAATTCCGACCGAATCGTGATGCAACTTTACTGCGAAACGCTGCAGCGTTTTCGCCTGTCGGCTATGGGACACGGCACAGTGAAAGCGCCGGCCCACTATCGTGAGCGGCTGAAGCATTTCTTTGATCCCCTGCCTTTTTGGTACGCGCCGCTCGAGGAACAACAAACATCCGCGCACGAGTTTCCGCTGCACGCCATTACCCAACGGCCGATGGCAATGTACCATTCCTGGGGTTCACAAAATGCCTGGTTGCGCCAGATCCACGGCTGGAACCGACTGTACATACACGCCGATGTGGCCGCAGAGCATGATCTGGCTGATGACGATTGGGCGTGGCTTGAAAGTCACAACGGCCGAATTCATGCACAGATTCGCACCATGAGCGGCTGCAACCGCAACACGGTATGGACCTGGAACGCGATTGGCAAACGCCAGGGAGCCTGGAACCTGAGCGCGGATGCCGAAGAGTCGCAAAAAGGAATGTTACTGAATGATCTGATCAACGATCTGTTGCCCGATGGCCGGTTCGGTAACGCCGATCCGATCACCGGTCAGGCGGCCTGGTTTGATCTGCGGGTCCGGATCTCAAAAGCCGAAGCTCCGGGCACCGGGCTACAGGACACACATGCGGCCGGCGGGGTGACACTGCCCGGGCTTGAACCTCGCCCTGACATGCTGCGTTTCGGTGAGCAGTTTTTACCGGATGCAGATTTTCGCAAACGGAGTCGCTCATGACCGCTGTGCCGGATACCACCGCAAAAAAACTCGGTTTGGTCATCGACCTGGACAGTTGTGTGGGGTGTCACGCGTGCGCGGTCAGCTGCAAGGAATGGAACACTGGCGGCTATTCGGCACCGCTCACCGATCAGAACCCGTATGGCAAAGAACCCGACGGAGTGTGGTTTAACCGGGTTCACAGCTACGAGACCCGTAGCGGAAAGGATGCGGGTCGCACCGTACATTTTCCACGCGCCTGTCTGCACTGCGAAGAGCCTGCCTGCGTCACGGTCTGCCCCACCGGGGCATCGTTCAAGCGTGCCGAGGACGGTATTGTGCTCGTCAACCCCGAGACCTGCATCGGTTGCAAGCTGTGTTCGTGGGCCTGCCCATACGGTGCCCGTGAATACGATGCAGACGACGGCATCATGAAAAAATGCACGCTGTGTGTCGATCGTATTTACAACCAGAACATCGAACCGTCGCGGCGCGAGCCCGCCTGCGTGAGCGCCTGCCCAACGAATGCCCGACACTTCGGTGACTTTGCCGACCCTGAATCGAATGTCTCGAAGCTCACCGCGGCGCGCGGTGGTTACGACCTGATGCCTGAGTCCGGTTACCAGCCAACCTGGAAATATCTGCTGCCGCGCGAGCGCAAAGCGCCCGCCAGCGTGTTGCCCATGGACAAAGTCTATCGCAAGCCGGTCCGGGACGAGCACAAGTCACGGTCTGCTGACGCAGTGGCCGGTGTTGCAACAACGCTCAAACACAACCGCGCAACCAACGCAGCGCCACCGGATTCTGACCACTCTGCGTTGCCAGGTGCCAACTCGCAATGCCCATCAGGACAGTCCGTTAATGTCGCCTCCGGTACACAATTCACCACCGAGCCGCCTGACGCTCAACTGACCGGATGGTGGCGCTGGATTGACCGCCTGTTGTCCCGCTAATGATAGACTGTTCGACGATGTCACCACTTTCCAGTGTTTATTTTACGTTTAGTCGGCTGTCTGAACCCGAAACCGCGAGTATACAAAACAATCCATCGCATTTGAGTCGCATTTCCGCAGTAGCTTTGGCAGCATTCGATTCACCAGGATCACGCGCTCCATGACACCGGCCTATTCCGTAATTTTTTTTACCGTCGCATCCGGCGCCGGCTACGGGTTGTTGACATGGCTTTCCGTAGCCTACCTCGCGAACTGGTGGACACCGAATGCACAGGGCTTTGTTCCTGGCGCTATTGCGCTGTGTTTGGGTGTTGTGCTGATTGTTGCCGGGCTGATGTCATCCATGCTGCATTTGGGTCATCCCGAACGCGCCTGGCGAGCCTTGTCCCAGTGGCGCACGTCGTGGCTAAGCCGTGAGGGAGTGCTTGCGACCCTGGGTCTGATCCCGATCACCCTGTTTGTTGGCGGCTGGTTGTGGGCCCCCGAGCGTATTCTGATGCTGCGGATGAGTGCGCTGGCCACTATTGTGTTCTCGCTGTCAACCGTGCTGTGCACCGCGATGATTTATGCCTCTTTGAAACCGATTCCCAGGTGGCATAACCCATGGGTCCCGCCAGTGTACCTCGGCTTTGCGCTGGCAAGCGGTGCTGTGATTGCGATGTGTGTGCGCGCATTCGCCGACACGGCGCCAACGTCTTTTATGATCGGCACGCTGGCATTACTGATTGGTGTATGGATACTTAAAATTTTATACTGGCGCCATAGCGACGCGCAGGATTCGACCAGCACCATCGGATCCGCTACCGGTCTGGATGCATTGGGTGACATCACTCAGCTGGATGCCCCGCACACGGCGGCTAATTATCTGCAAAAAGAAATGGGCTTTGTTGTTGCGCGTAAACATGCGACACGGCTGCGTCGCATGGCCATTTTGCTTGGCGCCGCGCTACCCTCGCTGGTGCTGTTTGAAATCCTGATGACAGAAGGTTTCCTGCACGACATCCTGTTATTGATCGGCACCGCGAGCGTGATGTTTTCCCTGTGTATTGAACGCTGGCTGTTTTTTGCCGAAGCCAAACATGTCGTGACTCTTTTTTATGGCGAAAAATCAGTGTGATCACGGCAAGATCAGCAGAACCCTTGGCACAGACCAAGCGCTTCCCGTTTTTACACTTCCAGCACAAATCCATCGCAGGCCGACCAGTTCTTTGCTTACTCCCCGACATGAGCATTCTTGGAGTTGTGATGGTGTGGTCGATGCCGTGCCTCAAGCGCGCCAGGTGATCGTCACGAGCCCTGCTCCAAACGATCTCTCGCATTGAGCGTCTCCCGCGCTGATCCTCTCCTGCGTTGATCCTCTCTTGGGTTGATCCTCAGCTGAGTTGATCCTCATCTGGGTTGATCCTCATCTGGGTTGATCCTCTCTGGGGTTGAACCTCATCTGTGTTGATCGTCTCCCCCAATGCGGCAGAGCAACAACAGCAGTGAGCTGTCCGGTGTGTCCGCGTGGCGTCCGCCCGCGGACACATCGGACACTCTTGTGTCGGCGCGCCCGTGCGCGAAAATTATTATTATCAATAGTTTACACAGGTTACGAAGTTGGCACGCTTTATGCTTGTAACTGGTTAAGCAGTCTTTTTTGTCGCAACGCCAACAGAAAACACAAGGACAGGATGATGACAGAATTCTTTACGACACATATTCGATTGTTCATCTGGGCGGTAGGCGCCGTCAGTGTTGTCGCTGAACTCGCCGCGCTGACTCTGCTCGTGCAGCCGGCCACTATTGTCACGCCGGATCACGGACTGCCGGATATGACCGTATGTCACACGTTGCCGCGGTTTGAGGCCGCGCCGCTCACAGTGACTTTACCGATGGAACTGTCACTGTGACCGCACCGGTGCATCAGATCGGTACACCAACCAGCGGCACCCGTATACGCGATACGGCTGCACAAGACATCGTCAAAGAAAAGCAAAGCGGATGGCGCCGCTGGTCACCGTTGATTCTGATCGGCATGGTGTTACTGGCCCTTGTGGTCTTTGTTACCCAAAGCAACTGGTGGCGGGCGCAAGGTGCGGTCAACGCAAAGTCCTTACGCCTTGCCACAGTCGAACGCAGTACGTTCAGCCGCGAAATTTCAGCGCCGGGCGTGATCGTCGCGGCTGTCAGCCCGTCGGTCTATGCGCCCAGTACCGGCACCGTCACGCTTCATGTTAACGCCGGCGATCTGGTCAACGCCGGCGACACCATTGCCACCATCACCAGTCCGGAGCTGAGCAACCAGCTCGCCCAGGAAACCGCCACCCTTAACAGCCTGCAAACCAACCTGCAGCGCCGTAGCATCGAGCACAAACAGCAGGCGCTGCGGTCACAACAATTGGTGGATATTGCCAGAATGAATCAGACCACCGCCGCCCGTGAATTGCGCCGCGCTGAAGCCGCCTGGGAAATCCAGGTGATCAGTCGGCAGGATCTTGAAAAAGCCCAGGATGATGTAGAGCGCGCGGCGGTAGAATTCAGTCACTCTAAATCAGCTGCCGCACTGGAAAAAGAAAGCCTGGAATTTGAACTGCAAACACTGCGGCTCGAACGCGATCGCCAGGCATTACTTGTCGATAACCTGCAGCGTCAGGTTGCAGACCTGAATGTGGTAGCGCCGGTATCCGGCATGGTGGGTACCATCGCCGTCGCACAAAAAGAAGCAGTCGGTGGCAATCAGGCACTCATGTCGATCGTGGATTTGAGTGCGTTTGAAATTGAAGCGAGTATCGCCGAAAGCTATGCAAGCCGGCTGTTGCCCGGCACCCCGGTGACCATTTCTTACGGCAATCAGGAACATGCCGGCATGTTGCATACGATCTCACCTGAAGTGACCAACAACTCGGTGACCGGAAGGATTCGTTTTGCCGGCACTCCACCGACCGGTTTACGGCAGAACCAGCGTGTTACCACAACCTTTGAACTCGAGTCGGTCAAAGATGCCTTAACGGTGCCTCGCGGAGCCTTCATCGATAGCGGCGGTGGCCGGATAACTTATGTCGTCGAAAACGGCATGGCCTATCGGCGTGCCATTGAAATTGGCGCCAGCAGCAGCGGCCGCATCGAAATCACCAGCGGCGTCAAGGAAGGTGACACCGTCGTAGTGTCATCGCTAGAACCTTTTCGGGGAGCTGAGCAGGTGCTGGTGAGTCCCTGAATGCGCGGGCTCAACGCATGACCTGCATTTTCAATCTGAATACACGGCGTAAATACAAAACTGAATAACTGAGAACTGAACAACTGAACAACTGAACGAGTTAACAATAACACCATACGAAACGACGAGGTGCGACCACGACACCGGAAAAATTGAACTGCGATATCAGGCCTAAGCATCAAGCGTTGGGACCAGCGCCGAAGGATGAAAATCACCACCGTATCGACAGGCGGCGCGTATTCAGCATGAAACGCAGATATCGAGAACACACATGAACACGGGGCCTGAGGATTGATCCTGACGACTGAAATTTAAGTCCGAATTTGAACACAAAACCTGAACATCAAGTTTGAAAAGTCAACCTGAACATTACACTTAAAAAAACACTTTGAACCATAGACTGCACGAGGATAGCGACATGTTGGAAATGAAAAACATCAGCCAGGTTTACCAAACCGATCTGGTCGAAACGCACGCGCTGAGGGGACTCAACGTCAACGTGTCGGACGGCGAATTTGTCGCAGTCACAGGGCCCTCTGGCTCCGGTAAAACCACTTTTTTAAACATTGCCGGCTTGCTGGAAGCTCCCAGCAGCGGCGACTACCTGCTCGATGGTGAAGAAGTCAGCCAGCTCTCCGATAATCGCCGCTCTGCAATTCGCAATCAGAAAATAGGGTTTATTTTTCAAAGCTTCAACCTGATTCCCGACCTGAATCTTTTCGATAATGTCGACGTACCACTGCGCTATCGCAAAATGCCGGCAGCAGAGCGCAAACGCCGCATCGACGAAGCGCTGACGCGCGTCGGCCTGGCGGCACGAGCCAAACATCTGCCGGCACAACTCTCCGGTGGACAACAACAGCGCGTTGCCATTGCCCGGGCGCTCGCCGGCGAACCCAGGTTTCTTCTGGCGGACGAACCGACCGGCAACCTGGACTCCCTGATGGCACGGCAAGTCATGGATATACTCGAAGAAATCAATCGTGCCGGCACGACCGTCATCATGGTGACACACGATGCCGAACTCGCGCGTCGCGCCCATCGCACCATTTGCCTGCTCGATGGCCAGGTCACGGATCTCAATCCCTTCGGCGGTCAGCCGCACAGCGAAACAACGAATGACGCGCCTGTCGTGGCGGCCGCACCAACAGGAACCTGAACATGTTTACGTATAATCTGCGGCTTGCGTGGCTCAGCCTCAAACAGACGCCCATTCTCACGGTGCTCACGATTAGCCTGATTGCGCTGGGAGTGGGTCTGTCGATGACCACACTGACACTCCACTACATGATGTCATCGGATCCGATTCCGGCCAAAAGTGATGTGTTGTTCAATGTGCAGATTGACAGCTGGGAAGAAGACGAACCCTATGATGATGACGATGTCACTGCCGCACCGGATCAGCTGACCTATCTCGACGCGATGGCATTACGTGACTTGCCCGGCGCCAAACGCCAGGCGGCCATGTTCAAGGGCATATTTACGGTAGTGCCGCCCAATGAGGAGGTTAAGCCGTTTCTCGAAGAGACCCGCATGACCGATGGTGATTTTTTCGCCATGTTTGAGGTGCCATTTTTATACGGCGGCCCGTGGCAAAAGAGCGTCGATCAGCAGACCGAGCGCGTCCTCGTGCTGTCCCGCGAAACCAATGACAAGGTCTTTGGCGGCAAAGACAGCGTCGGTGAACGGCTGCAGATTGGCAGTGAATATTTTGAGGTGGTAGGCGTTACTGACACCTGGGAGCCGGTGATAAATTTTTATGACGTCAATAACGGCCCGTTTGACGAAATACCACAGATTTTCATGCCGTTTTCACTGCTGCAGTTTGGCGAAATGGATCGCTCCGGCAACACGAATTGCTGGGGCACCGACACGATTAACGGCTGGGAGGACTTCCTTGCCAGCAAATGTGTCTGGATCCAGTTCTGGGTCGAGGTTGAAATGCCGGAGCAGATCAATACGTTTCAACGCAATCTCGATGACTACGTCACGGGCCAGAAAGAACTGGGACGCCATCCCCGACCGCTGAACAATCCCCTGATGGATGTCAATGCCTGGCTGAAGCACAAAGAAGTTGTCAGTGAAGACAACATGGTGCTGATGGGGCTGTCATTTTTGTTCCTGATCGTGTGTTTGTTTAATGCGATCGGCATTTTACTGGCACGGTTTGTTGGTAAAGCCCCGGTCATCAGCGTGCGCCGCGCCCTGGGTGCGAG
>JABDLQ010000302.1 GCA_013002925.1 Gammaproteobacteria bacterium
ACTATAGCCTGTATACTTGTCTGCGCCGACACCCCACGATTCAACGATTAATTGGGCCCGCTGAATTCTCAAATGGCGATTTCAATCAATCTAATCGCAGGGTATCGATTTGCATGATATGACCACGTCACACTGGCTTACAACGCCGCTGGGCAAGAAACGCGGTCGCGCGCTGGGTCTTGATTTTCACGGAAATCCGGGCCGTTGGAATGCGATCACCGATGTCGGCCAGGTTGCGGTGGGTTACACAACACTGATTAAGGGAGAAGGACCTCTGGTTGCCGGCAGTGGACCAGTCAGAACAGGTGTCACTGCGATCCTGCCGCGAGGTGAAAATCCCGTTCCGTGCTTTGCTGGCTACTCCAGTTTTAATGGAAACGGCGAGATGACCGGCACCTTGTGGATCGATGAAATCGGTCAGCTACAGACGCCAGTCACTATCACAAACATCCACTCGTGTGGCGTGACCCGCGACGCCACTATTCGCTGGGTGGTGGATAACGCCAAGACCAGCGGCCAGGACTGGGGGTTGCCTGTGGCGGCGGAGACTTATGACGGTGAACTGAATGACATCAACGGATTTCATGTCACCGCAGCAGATACCCTTGCGGCGTTAAACGGCGCCACCCGCGGACCGATTGAGCTTGGCAGTGTGGGTGGTGGCACCGGTATGTGCAGCTACGAATTCAAGGCTGGGTCCGGCAGCGCGTCGCGAATTGTCGATGTAAACGGCAAAAGCTACACGCTGGGGGCTTTTGTCCAATCCAACTTCGGTCTGCGTAAGGAACTGGTCGTGCTGGGCGTACCGGTTGGAAAATATATACAAGGCGGCGAATTCCGCAGCGCTGGCACCGGATCCATCATCGCGATTATTGCGACCGACGCGCCGCTTATGCCGCACCAGCTCAAACGCCTGGTGCGGCGGGTGCCGGTAGGTCTTGCACGAACAGGAACGATTGGCCATCACGGTTACGGCGATATATTTCTCGGGTTCTCCACAGCAAACGGGAACGCGCTTGCGGACCCATCTGGTGCAGTACAACAAATGTTATTCCTGCCGGAACATCACCTCGACCCCCTGTTTGCCGCTGTGGCGGAAACGATAGAAGAAGCTATCATCGACTCGTTGATCGCCAACACTAATATGGTCGGCGCCAATGGACTGGAAGTGAGAGCGTTACCACACCACCAGCTTGTTGAGATTATGTCCGGTTTCGGTCGTCACAAATCCTGAAAACTCCCGGCTGGCTGACGCCTGAAAGATCGACTGCGGTATGGCGCGAGGGGAAACCGGCGTTCATTTTAAGCAGGACGAACTTCCATTCCGCCATTCCCGTATTTGACGCCAAAAGTGAATACTTGTAGCCGAAATTCAGTAATACACTGCCGTAATCTGTCAACAACTTCTCGCTGGCCAGCGGTGACATATATTAACTTATTGATTTTAATCAACTTAAAATTCTCAAATGCGCTCACCTTCGCGAAAATCAGCTGGCACGCTTTTTGCTGAAGTAAATACAGGATCAAACGCTGTCGGAGGCAAGATCATGTATAAACTGCAAACAATAAATTGCATGTCCTGTAAAGAAGGAAGGCTTCATGTAGTGCAGTCACCATCCACAAATCGTATACCGGAATGGCTGGTGAACACTCAGATTGAACTCGATGGTACCCGGGTGTACGTGCGAAAGATCGATCCCAGCATTGATGACGGACACATGTGCCACGACCGGGTCATCGGCCTCGTGGTGTCTCCCGTCTATTAATCTAAGTCTGTCCGGCACCGGGCCTTGCCTGTGAGCACGCGCGCTCAGCGCTGTTTTATATTGCCGACAACCCCTCTAACACAATTTTTACCTGTTAATTAATCACAGTAAAACACACTCGGTTGTAACCGCCATCACAGTATTAGTGACGGTGCACTACTAGAGTACGCATATGGAACTCCATGTTAATAAAGCCGGTGAAATTCCGGACTGCCCGTTATCACCCAAAAGTCGCGTGGTCGACTGTCCCTTTTGTCAGCACTACGAAGGGGTTCTCATGCAGAGCAACAAAGCGGCAGTACCCTACAGCGTCAGATGCCTGTTTCCGGACACGGTGGAACAGACCGGTTCTTACAATGGCTTGAAAGCAACGCTGCCGCCCATCACCACTTCCTGAACGCTCTATACGGGTATCTCCTGCAGCACGCATAGAGGCTTTTCGAGCCTGTAAACGTACGTTCAACAGTTTTACCGCCTGCCACAACTTCGGCCAGCGCATTAGCCGAAGCAAAAAAATTTCCTTTAGTTACCTCTTGTCAGCGGGTCGAATTCCGGCGTGTGGATCGACGCAATCCCGCAAAAATGAGCCCTGATTGCCCCCAGGCGCAATAAACCCGGGGCCTCCACGATAACCCCTTCGTTAAAAAACCAACCAGAAAATTTGCAATCATTAAAATTAACGTTGTCATCAGGCGATGCTAACGTTAGTATTTTCGGTAATAATGAGGGTCCATGTATTGGGCTACAGGAGGAAAATGAACAGGTTGGCTGCGATCGTCGTGACGGGCGTGGCAATTGCCCTGGCATCGGCCACTGGCCACGCCGGTAGTCGGGTCGCTTTGATTATTGGTAATAGTGACTATCAGTGGTCGCCGCTGAAAAACCCTGCCAATGACGCCTCCGACATGGCGGCGGTGCTGACCGACCTCGGTTTCGATGTGGATGTGCAAACCGACGTGCGACGTGTCGCGATGCATCGCGCAATTCGCCAATTTGGCAACAAGCTTGAGGGCGCTGAAATCGGCCTTTTCTACTATGCAGGCCACGGCGTTCAGGTAGAGGGCAGAAATTATCTGGTGCCGGTGGATGCCGATATTCGTGAGGAAGACGAAGTCGCGTTTGAAACCATCGACGCCGGGCGCATTCTGCAAAAAATGGAGAGCGCGAAAAACCCCGTCAATATCGTGGTTCTCGACGCCTGTCGCAACAACCCCTTCGCATCCAACTCCCGCACCGCCAGCCGCGGGCTGGCCAGGATGGATTCGCCAATCGGATCCCTGCTGCTTTACGCCACCGCACCCAATAAAACAGCGGCAGATGGTGAGGGTCGCAACGGCGTGCTGACGGGCAACCTGATCGAGCATCTAACCGAACCCGGTCTGCCGTTGAATGAGGTAATTTTACGTACCCGGGTCGGGGTGATGGAAGAAACCTCCAACCAGCAGGTCCCCTGGTCTGCCTCCTCGCTGACCCGGAACGTCGTGCTCAACCAGTTCGCATCGGCAGATCCCTCCCAGGCAGTGTCGCTGGCCGAGACCCTGGGCACTCCGGCCGCCACGGTAGTGGAAAAATCAACCGGTGCATCTTCGGTATCGCAGGCTGAAAAACTGATGCCGGTGTGCAACAAACACTACGAGGC
>JABDLQ010000321.1 GCA_013002925.1 Gammaproteobacteria bacterium
AGTCCCGTCCGCTCCGCCATTTCAAGATTCATTGGGGTTTGGTGGTTTCCAGCAAACCCAATCAATAAGCCGCCTCCGGGCGGTTTTTTGTTGCATGCGCATCAAAATCCAGCGCAGTGCGCCCCAACAGCACCATAAGCTGCGAATTAAAACCCAGTCTCAAACATATGCCTGCCGGGTACTTCTATTGGCACATCATGTCGTTGCATCAAAATCTATTCCCGGAAGCACCGATAGAGGTATTTGTAATAAGACGAAAACCGTTGTCCCAGTTTACATGCCGCAATGCATGCAATGATCACCTTGCCTTTAGGCGGTCATCTATTAATGTGTGTTCACTGAGCCTCAACTGATTGAATTTCCGCCAGGCAGAGGTTGAGTTATTGCCACCTGATAATCATCAACTGCAACGCCGGAAACTGCGGCTATAATGGTTTCGTAATACACAGCCTCCTCAGGCTGAGCGACAATATCACTATGTTATCAATCGACCAGTATTCACTCATGAAATCAGTAAAAACACCGTTAATTGTGGCGATTCTGATGTTGACCCTCACTGCTTGCCAGACGTCCAGCATCAACTCTGCGACTACCGCCGAGCCCGAATTGCCGGCCGGCATTACGCTGGTCGAGTCGGTTGCCAAGCACCCGGACCAGAAAGTTTCTATTGCGTATAAGAAATACCAGTTGGATAACGGCTTGACAGTCATCTTGCACGAAGATCGGTCGGACCCGCTGGTACACGTGGATGTGACTTATCACGTTGGCTCAGGACGCGAGGAGGTCGGCAAATCGGGTTTCGCCCACTTCTTCGAACACATGATGTTTCAGGGCTCTGAACACGTTGCAGACGAACAGCATTTCAAGGTGATCACCGAAGCAGGCGGCACCCTGAACGGCACAACCAACGCAGACCGGACAAATTACTTCGAAACAGTGCCTTCCAATCAGCTTGAAAAGATACTCTGGCTCGAGTCCGATCGAATGGGTTTTCTGCTCGACGCAGTCACGCAGGAAAAGTTTGAAGTCCAGCGTGAAACAGTCAAGAATGAACGTGGGCAACGCGTCGACAATCAGCCCTACGGTTTGCTGAGTGAGCGGGTAGGTGAGGCGTTGTATCCGGAGGGACATCCGTATTCCTGGTCAACCATCGGCTATATCGAAGATCTGGATCGCGTCAACGTTAATGATCTGAAGAAATTTTTTCTGCGTTGGTACGGGCCGAACAATGCGGTGCTGACCATCGGTGGTGTTTTTGATGAACAGCAGACTCTCGAATGGATTAATAAATATTTCGGGCCTATCCCACGTGGTCCGCAGGTAGACAAGCCGCAGAAACCGGCGGTTACGCTGGACAAGGATCGATACATTTCACTGGAAGATAATGTGGCGTTGCCACTACTCTATATGGCGTGGCCGACGGTCAGTTTGTTTCATGAAGATGAAGCGCCGCTGGACGTATTGATGTTTGCGCTGGGCTTTGGAGAAACATCATTGCTGTACAAAAATATGGTGAAGAACGGGCTGGCAGTGCAGGCTCGTGCAAACCATGGCTGCGCGGAACTTGCGTGCACCTTCACAGTGCTCGCATTGGCCAACCCGGCCAAGGTCAAAAACCTGGCTGAGCTTGAGCAGATTGCGCGCGACTCGCTGCAAGAGTTCGAAACACGCGGCGTGACACAGGATGACGTCGAGCGCGTAAAAATGAATATTATTTCGCGCAAGATATTCGGCTTGGAAAGTGTCGCCGGGAAGGTCAGCCAGTTGGCTGCCTACCAGACATTTACCGGAAACCCTGATTTCACCGGCGCAGATGTGGCGCGTTACGACAAAGTAACGGCGGAGGATGTTATGCGCGTCTACGACAAGTACATTTTCGGCAAGCCGGCGGTGATTATGAGCGTCGTGCCTGAGGGCCAGAAACAAATCATAGCGGCACAAGATACCTGGTCGTGTTATCAACGAGATTTGCCAGACTATACGGCGACCGCTGAATCTGAACTGGAATATCGACGCGCAACGGATAATTTTGATCGCAGCGTGATGCCGGGTGCTGGGGAAAACCCGATGGTGACACTGCCCGCAATCTGGCGCGCCACAATGGACAATGGCATCAAAATTCTCGGCGCGTTGAACGAGGAAACGCCGACCGTGGCGATCAGTCTTCGGATAGAGGCGGGGCAGAGAAATGAATCGTTACAGCAACTCGGACTTGCGTCGCTGACCGCGGCGATGATGAATGAGTCGACCCAGAAATCCAGCAATGAGGAGCTCAGTGATCGATTGCAGAAACTGGGCTCGTCAATCCAGTTTGGCGCGGACAATAACTACACTTCCATGACGCTCCGTAGTCTCAGCGAAAACCTTGATGAAACACTCGATATCGCGCTGGAGAAACTCCTGTTGCCGGCATTCAGCGAAGCAGATTTCGCGCGAGTGAAATCACGAACATTACAGGTGATCGAGCAGAGTAAAAAAGACCCAGCCAGCACCGCCGCCGTTGTTTACCAAAAATTGCTGATGGGCGACAACAACAGCATTGCATACGCCAACATTGGCGTGGCTGAGACCGTGCAGGCCTTAACCCTGGACGATGTGCGCGCATTTTACAGCAACTACTATTCGCCAGCTATTTCCAGCATGATCGTGGTCAGCGAT
>JABDLQ010000327.1 GCA_013002925.1 Gammaproteobacteria bacterium
AACCTTATTGGTTGGGTTTCGCTTTTACTGCCAGGGCAGGCGTTTTCGATGACCGGAGAGCTTGCTCCCTGGATCGCGACTTTCTATTTTTCGATATTCCTTTTTGGTTCCATCCTGATGCTCGGAATCTCGTTGATTTACACAGTCATTTTTTACTTAACCGATTGGATTCGTCTACTATATTTTTTTGGGCCCTGATTAGATTTTGTTTCGTGGTTTTGGCGGTTGTGTTTGTTTTTATGTGCGCCCACCTGTATGCCAACGAAGAATTTCGAATGGAAATAATTTTAGATTTATTCAGATCTTTAGGGCTAATAGCAGTTTCTGCTGTACTTTGCCTGTTGGCGATGTTCCCATTACATTTTTTTCAACTAAGAAAACCCTGAGCCGTAATGGGTCACTGCAACAGCAAATACGCATTCAAATTTACAAGAAAGTTCTGTGATGGCGAAATCTGGAAATCCCGACGTGAGCGATTTCACCAGTATGGGATTCTATGACGACTGGCTTTAGGTCTTTGTTGTGCTAGATTTGTTCTCAAGCAAAGTAATGGAATTCAACATAGCAAAACGACCGAAAATTAATCTGGTGATCAAATTTTTACTCAGGACACTTATACTGCGACTAACGAATCAATCAGCATTTCCGGGACATTTAATCTTTAAATAGTGCAATTCGACTCTGGCACCGATTTGTCCTGACCCCAATTTCTCAAATTAGATCAATTCTCGACGATTGCACTTGTTCGCCAAACCTGCGCCACTTAGAATAAAGCGTAAATAAAAAACTTGGGCTGCTTGTGAGGGAAATGAGCAGCGGATGGATCACACCTATATTCAGCGCCAAAATATAAAACAAGGCGTCCGGAGGTACTATAAATGTCTCGACCTGAGAAAGGGGGTTTCGCTCGCCCGGCGCGTAGACGTATTCTGATTGGACTGGGAACTGGTGCGCTAGCAACCGCTGCTTTTGATAGTGCGCCGGTTTGGGTCAAACCTGCGGTGAAATCCGTTGTTTTGCCTGCCCACGCGACGACGAGCGGAACTGCCATCGTAGCTCAGTCCTTGCCTGATCCACCTGGGTTTGAAGTGGTCATTGATGCCGACTTTGCATGTGGCGCCAGTGTTCCCTTTGGTGGTCGTGTAATGGCGGGAATCACGGTCATACCACCGCCGCCCGCTGGTTCTGTCTTAACTATTGCAATCGAATGCGGCGCGCGAAACACTACACTGGCGCAACCTCTGGATGTCGCGGGAACTGCCACTATCACTCTAGAAGCGGCAGCTTTTTGTGACCCCATCCCCGACGCAATGGAACCTAACCCACCCAATACCGCGTTGCTGACGCTTTCGGCAACCTATGATGTAGAGGAGGCCTCTTGTTTCTGGACATTTGAAGGCAGGGTGATACCGCTAATGACGGTCTAACAGCCAAACAGAAAAAGGAGAATTGGCAAGGTGCGTTTATCAGGAAAGTCATCGCGGCGCTACCTGCAAAAGCTTGTACGGGGCTTTCTGATTACCCTATGCGCCCTGTTGGTATCGGTTTCGGCATTATCGCAATCCGATGACGATAATGACATTCTGCTACTAATTCCGAGCATAATCAGTGGCGCTCTACAGGGGTTACGGCCGCCTGTACTTGATGGTTTGCCATTGCAGACCACGCAATCGACCATTCGCATCAGCGGCCAGGGCTCACCTGAAGCTGCTGTTAAGCTATACCGTAACCAGACAGTTTTCTCGCAAACTGTTGCGGACAGGCAGGGCCGATTTACCCTTTCTGTAAGCCTGCGTCGGGGACGCAATTCGTTTCGCGCGACCCAATCCGTGGACAACGAAACCAGTCGGCCATCCAATACGGTTGAAACGATCCGCGGAGCGCCGAACCTGCCGCCTTCGGTGTTTATTTCTTATGGGCCCAATGTAGGCGTCGCCCCGTTGTCGGTGCAGTTTGATGGTACACGATCGAGTGATCCCGATGGCAGCATCGTCGCATATGCCTGGGAGTTTGGCGATGGTGCGACGGCATCAGGACCGCAGGTTAGTCATGTTTACCAAACTGGCGGCGCGATAACGGCGCGCTTGACGGTGACCGATAACCGGGGCGGCACATCGACAGCGGAGGTCCCGCTACAAATCACACCACCGACCATTCCGCCGACTTCTGACCTGGCCTATTTCCTCTCAGATCCAACCGCTCGGGCGGCGCCCCTGACTGTTCGCTTCGATGCCTCTGGCTCAACCGATTCGGATGGCGATATCGTGGCCTACCAGTGGGACGTCGGAGATGGCGCAACGTCCGGTGACGCGCTATTCACCCATACGTATACAACCCCCGGAACCTATACTGTTGTACTTCACGTAACGGATAACAGCGGAAGGATCGCAACGTCACTTACCCAGGTGGACGTGCTGGAGCCGGCGGCAGCTGCATTTTCAGCGTCGGATACATCGGGGGAAGCCCCGCTATTTGTCGCCTTCGATGGTGCGGGCAGTGGTGGCTATATCAAGCATTACGAGTGGGACTTTGGCGACGGCGACGTCCGATGGTTTGCGGCAGCGGAACATCAGGTGTTACCGCAAACAAAGCTGTACAAAGCGCCGGGCACCTACACTGCTACGCTGACCGTGACGGATATATTTGGCAAGATGGATTCCACGCAGCAGATAATTACCGTTGCGCCCGCTAATCTGGAATCAATTCTCGCAGTTGATTTAACCCTCACCGGGCAGGGGCCTGGCCATGAGGTAGCTGTGGTTATCCCGCCGGAAGACCGGCATCCTGCTGGGATGTACACCATTGACTGGGGCGATAGCAGTAACAGTACTGGTGTGCAGGCGGTGCATCAATATGCCGCAAGTGGCATCTATACCGTTCTTGTATCCGAATCGGTAGGTGGCCAGCAGTCCCGACGAGCGGGGATGCGCCTGGTTGTACAAAAAGAGCTGGGTGGCCTTGATATTCCTGCCGAGCGCTATCCTACAGTTGTGGCAGTTTCGCCGGATGCCCCTTATACCCTCACGGACACATCTTTGAACGTGCAACGAGAGGGACGACTGAAAATCATGCCTGGCGCGCAGGTTCAGGCCCGGGAAGCCAGTGTAGAGATAAATGGAGAGTTACAACTGGAAGGCACACAAGAACAACCCATCGTGTTCTCAAGTTCCAGCAC
>JABDLQ010000332.1 GCA_013002925.1 Gammaproteobacteria bacterium
GGGCATCATTACCATCAGTATTGTTTTACGGACCCTGCAGCAACGCCGCTTGAAAGAGCCTGTTCAGAAAACCTGAGTCCACACGAGCTGGACAGGCCAAGTGGCCGAACCCCGTTTGATAGTGGTAGCGGGTAAAGAGCAGAGAACAAAATTGGTGTCGGTTTGTATTGCCAATATTTTGTACCCTAGACACGGGCTCCCTGTTGAGGACTCTGATTGTGTCAATAACCTGGACGTATTTGTCACCTCTCCAGCACATCGGGCTGGGTGATGGCACCCCTATATTGCGCTTGGAAATCGTATCGCCAGTAAGCGGCGTGTTAAACATCGCAGACAATGTTGCGCTGGATGGTGCCAGGCGGGAGAACGAAGGGGAACGCGACGCAGAAAACAATTGTGCCGGAGTGATTCGGTTTTCCAGCATCTCGTGGAGCTGCATCACATCATCATGTAAACGGTTTTGGTACGCATCGAAGACAGCCGGGTCACCGGACACACGCTGCTGGCTTTCCCGTAAAACGTGGCCAAAGAAATCTGGCCAGAATTAGGAAAACTTTCGATATGCCCGGACACCCCCTGAAGACATTGTATGGAATAATTTATTGATTTCGTTGCTGACCGTGCCCCTGCTGCACGGTTAGGGTTCCCGAGCCTCCGGGTACCGCAAATACTTCTTCCTCCCCACCCAGCCACTGCACGATAATGCGCTTTGGCGTGCCCTGTTTTCCCAAACCGAAATGTGCGGCTGGGGAAGATGCACTCAGATAGCTGCCGTCTGTGCTGACACGTCGCCAAAGGCGCGACCCATCCGCAAACTCGACCGCCACGCGTGCACCGATGCCACCAGGCGCGCCGCTGCGGTTGACCAGCCTGACCAGCAATGCCAGTTGCTCCTGTCCAATGCGATTCTGCAGTACGCGCAACGGGCCATTGCAGTTACCCACCACGATGTCGATGTCACCGTCATTGTCGATGTCGCCAAACGCGGCAGCGCGACTGACTTCCTGTAAGGCCATGGCCTCACCGGCGCGAGTGGTCACATCCAAAAAGCGCTCTTCGCGAAGAAATAACTGATTACGCTGGGCATAGGGAAACGCACTGGCGCCGACCTGCTGACGCTCAATGATCACCCCGCCATTAGCGGAAAACAGGTCAAGATCACCATCGTTATCCACGTCGAACCAGGCAGTACCAAAACCGGTGGCAGCCAGGCTGGAGGAGCCCAGGCCATAGCGGTCGGTCTGGTCAATAAACTGGCCCTGTCCGTTGTTGACATACAACGTGTTGGTTTGTTTGTTCAGATGCGTCATGAACAGATCGTCGTCGCCGTCGCCGTCAAAATCACCCGCAGTGACACCCATGCTGGCTTCGACGCGCCCATCTTTATTGAACGCGACGCCGCTCAGGAGGCCGGTTTCGGTGAAGGTCCCGTCCTGTTCATTGATCCATAAATAATTGGCAGCCATATCGTTGGCGATATACAGATCGAGCCAGCCATCGCCGTTAAAATCACTGGCGGTGACCCCCAGGCCGGGACCCGCCACGCTGCTGATGCCGGCACTGCTGCTGACATCCGTGAATTGGCCTGAGCCATCATTTTGAAACAGCTTGTCAGAGACCGGCTGGTAATTTTCAGGCGTACAGTAATCGGGTTCACCCGTAGCTTTGAGACAACGCTGGTGAGTTTTTTTGCTGAAGTCCACATAGTTGGCGACATACAGGTCCAGATCACCGTCGCGATCATAATCAAAAAAAGCCGCGCTGGTTGACCAGCGAGGGTCGTTCGCACCGGCCGCATCGCCGATATCGCTGAACGTACCGTCACCATTGTTTTTGAACATTTGATTGGTGCCATATTGAGTGACATACAGATCGGTATCGCCATCGTTATCGATATCACCCGTGGCAACGCCCATGCCGTAGGCGTTCTGTGTGACACCCATAGAGGCGGTAACATCGGTAAATTTTAATGCGCCTGTGGTATCGGGGTCGTTCCTGAACAGGCGGTGACCCGGTGCCTGTCTAAGGGGAAAGACAGATGCCCCTGCGGTTAGTCCGGCATCGAGCATGATGCCCTGGGTGACATACACATCCAGATCTCCGTCGTCGTCATAGTCAAAGAGCGCGACACCGGGGCCCATGATTTCGGGCAGATAGAACTCACCCGAGGCGCCGATAAAATGCTCGAATACCAGGCCGCTGTCGTGGGCAATATCGACAAATACCGGGCCAGACATTGCAGGCACCGTGGTGGTTGCTGTGCCGGTTTTTGGAGGTGCCGGCGTTTCAGGCACCGGCTCACATGCAAAGAGCAACAATGGCAGGCCACCCAGCGACCAACGTCGGCCACGCAACCTACTGCGCATTTTGTTCCTGCATCGCTTCGAACCTGGCCAGTTGCCGGTTGATGGTGGTCTGGAGTCCACCGGCAACTCTCTGTGACTTGCCAACCTTACTGGCGGTTTTTAACGTGTCGATCGCCTTGTCCAGCTGGCCCTGGGCGGCCTGGATCCCTGCGATCGTATGCAAAATGAGCACTGTTGTACGGTCTTCCGGCTCCAGCGCCCGCTGCAGATGGTTGAGGGCGGTATCATAGTCTCCATTGTTGAGAGCCAGCTGTTTGCCGTACAGAAAATTAGCCTGGCGGTGACCAGAGTCTTCCGCCAAAACCACCTGCAGCGCCTCGATCGCACCCGCATCATCGCCCAGCGCCAGTTTTGCAGCGGCAATCTGGGCACGCGCATCCTGAAAATCACTATCGGCGTGGAGTGCTTTTTCAAACAACGCCAGGGCTTTTTCGTGTTGTTCGAGCCTGAGGAACAGGTTGCCAAAATGAAAATATGATTTTGGATTGGACGGATCCAGCGCCACCGCGGCGTCATAGTACTGGCGTGCATTGGTAAGATCACTGCGCAGACCGTACAGCATCACCAGATTGACGAGGGTGCCGATGCGTTTCGGGTTGGCTTCTGCGGCACGCACAAAATGCTCAATGGCTGCGTCGTACTTGCCGGCGCGCAGCAGGTCCTGCGCCTTGAAAATATGTGGGCGGTCTGATGCATTCAACTCGTTTAACGCGTGGCGCACCGGGTCACGCACGACCAATTTTAGAGCCGCGTAGCGTTTGAACAAGCGCTTATGTTCACCAGCCTTTGCCGCATCGCCGCTGTGCTGATACGCCGATGCCAGCAGATAATGTCCCTGTGCAAAATCACCGTTCAGGCGCAGTGCTTCTGCCAGATGGTCAGCAGCCTCCTGCGGTCGGCCATTTTGCAATAGCCAGCGGCCATAGAAAAAATGCACGTCGGCACGGTCATTATTGGCAGGCAGCAAGGACTCATAAAGAGTACCGCTTTGCGACATCTCACCGGCACTCATCAGGGCTCCGGCGTATTTGAGTACCGCCGGCACGTAATCGGGATCCAGAGAAACCGCATGGGCAAATGCGGCGGTGGCCGCCGTGGTGTTGCCCAGTTCTTCAAGGCACAGGCCATGCAGATAGGCCCAGCGAAAGTCAGCGCTGTCAAGCTGACGCGCCCGTGCATAGTAACCATCGGCCAGTGATTGCAATTCGTTGGCATGTAGCAGCCGTGCCAACTCACCATTTGTTTTTGCATCAAAGGGTTTTTTTCGTTGCCGTTTTTTAGCCTTGCCAATGACATCAGCGATGATGGGGAGCATGCCAGCGACATCAACCTCGGGTGCTGCAGAAAGGTCAGTCGGAGGTTTCGAGCACGAACTGACGATCACCACGATTAGCACGACAGCGACCAAACGAGTCAGCGAACCTGATTGATCCAGAAAACAACGTGACTTTCTCGTGGTTGCCCGTGCGCGGCGCATCAGACTTCTCCCCGTCGCTGACAGTTTAGGCTGGTTGTAAGGAGCCGATCGTAATCGGCCGTGGGGTTGGCCATGATGCATCTGTCGCACCATAGAGGCACCGATTACAACGTTCAAGTACGTCAATCACCAAATTCAGCTATCGGCGTCGATGCACTGGCAGGATTTTATCGACAAATGGAGTCGAGGGGATTCCGGAAGTGGCCAGAAAAAAAAAGTGGCTGGTTTACGGTCATGCTTCAGCGCAGCATTGAAGTGTTCCTAGTGTCAGGACTTTTTACAAAGGTTGTGGCGGTTATTCGCTCATCAACTATAAGTTAAGGAAAATAAACATAATTAAACTTTGGTATGAATATTGCGGATGTCAACAAAAGTGATAATATTTTGTACAAACGGGGGAAACTTTGATGAAAATCAGAACTGTTTTACTCGCCGCATTAGCTGCTTTCAGCTTCTCGGCAAATGCTGTAACCATCCTGTCCAATGACTTCAATGGCAGTCTCAACGGCTTTTCAGTAGTCGATAACATCGCGGGCGCCAGTTGGGGCCTGAGCGGTGGTGCTAACAACGAGACGGATAACTGGACAAGCGGCACAGGCGATGCTGCATCGGCCAGTAGTGATGCAAATGGAGTTGCAGCGTATGACACCGAGCTCATCAGTACGGTGTTCAGTCTCGATGGTCTGTCATCTGCCAGTATGTCTTATCTTGTCAATTATCAGGCGATTGGCCTCACCCCGACCGATGGTGCTTTAGAAGTCGATATCAGTACTGACGGCGGCATGACCTGGGACCTTCTGTTCGGGTATGACAATGACACTCCGGTCGGTGGTCTTCGTAACACCGATACTCCTACCACAACCAATATCGATTTGGCGGCTTATCTGGGTGAAAGCAGCGTGATTACTCGCTGGCATTACTTTAACAACGATCCAGGTGCCTTTGACTGGTATGCACAGATCGACGATGTGCTGATCGAAGGCATGCCGGCATCAACTGTTGCTGAGCCAAGCTCTTTGGCACTGATCGGTCTGGGTCTGATTGGCGTAGCTGCGCTGCGTCGTCGCAGAGGCTGAATGATAGTCAAAATATAATAATAAAAAGTGTGAAAATCCCCGCTACTGGCGGGGATTTTTTTTGCCCGTATTTTTTGCTGTGATCGTCAGTCAATTGAATGGCAGGACGGTAAACGCTGGATCGTCGAGTCTCAAAGTGAAGAGGTTACAGACCCCGCGAAAATACCGGTAAGGTAGCGATACATCGGAACCAGAAAGGAAGAAAGTACGCACCGACCCACTGGAAAAAACTGCAGCATAAACACAACCAACACACAGCGAAAATCTGAGTAATACCAGAGCCAGCAGGCTGAGTCATTTTACAGGGCAAATACAGGCCACCTTCAGGTATAAATCAACGGCGACAATTTAGAGGATCTGGGAGTCTATCGTCTGATAGACTTCGCTCCGTGTTAGTAGACTGTGTGCGCAATCTACCAGGTCAGGTAGTTTGGTTTGTATTGTGAACTTCACAGAAGGATTTGGGACAAAGACTACTATGGCTTCATTAATTGCAGAACTGAGACGGCGCAATGTGCTTAAAGTGGCGGTTGCCTACATCGCTTTTGGCTGGCTGCTGCTCAGTATTGGAGACATCTTTTTCCCGATGCTGAATGCACCGGACTGGGTGCTGAAGAATTTATTGCTGATCCTGGC
>JABDLQ010000364.1 GCA_013002925.1 Gammaproteobacteria bacterium
ATCGCAGAGTTAGTTTCTTGTTTAACAGGCCAGTGTTTGTCGCCTTTCGGCACTTTGTTCTCAATCTGACCCTTACGTACGCCTTTTAACATATACCCATTTGGTTCGTTTGCATAGTCGTTATAGCAACAACTTTGCATAACGAGCTTGATGATCAGAAAAACCCAACGACTTACGACCTGATGTCCGGTTTCGCCATCTGTTTATCGGATCGCTCTGTCGCTTGCTGACGCGACTCACACACTACCGGGGCCGGACAGCAACAAAAGACCAAACCATTGATATATAAATATTATTTCAGAATACTGTTGTTTAAGAACAGTTTTTCAAAGTCTGCGAGGCTGATTTAATCCGCTTCGATTCTTGCCCGTCACATCGCACTTTGAACCCGGTAACATGATTTAACAAATCAGCCCTCTGTGTCAGTCATGAACGGGTATGCCTAAACAGCCGCCGGTCAGATTGAGTCAGGTCGGTTCCGGCCTGTCGGGTGAGAGTTTCGTTGTTCTTTTGTTTCAGGAACAGTGAATAGCTCAGGTTTGCGCCAGCTGCGATACTGCTGGCATCTTTAACCCGAACATACTCAGAAATAGTCCGGCGCGTTGCCTGCTTTCCATTTTATATTACACCCCAACGCCGGTACCTGTTCCGATACCGGTTGTTGGCCAGCCAAAATGGCATCAGTCGCTGCACGCAAATCTGCGCCGGTGACGGGTACCCCGTTGCCCGGGCGCGCGCCATCAAACTGACCGCGATAGGCCAACTGGCGTTCACGATTAAAAAGATAAAAATCCGGTGTACAGGCGGCAAGATAATTCTTCGCCACCTCCTGGGTTTCGTCGTACAGGTAGGGAAACGTATAGCCCGCTGTGCGCGCTTCGTCACGCATCAGGGGCGGAGCATCAGCGGGGTAGTTGTCAATGTCATTCGCATTGATCGCTACCATGGCTACGTCCTGTTGTGCGTAATCCTTTGCGTATGCCGCAATCCCGGCGCGGATGTGTTTTACAAACGGACAGTGATTGCAGATAAACGCGACCACCAGTGCAGATGCCTCGTCAAAATCTGCCAGCGTGTAGTGCCGGCCATCAGGATCGGGTAAATCAAACTCCGGTGCCGCCGTGCCAAGCGGGAGCATTTGTGATTGGGTTGCTGCCATATGAGATTTTTCCTGAACGTGTTCATGCGTTCGACCAGTGAATAAACTATAACCTCGTCCTGCTCTCCGAGCTTTTGCATTTTTGTTCTGCATTTAAACAGTTTGCGCATGATGAGTTCCCCCCAGTTACGACAAGCAAACAGCGGTTCGCCTTGATTGTTCTTGACTCGCAGAGCGCCCCTGTTTCTTGTACTACGATTATCTCTCGATTTAGACCCGATTTATTTTGAGTTCCGTACCATCGAACTCGCCCGATAGTGTACGCCAATTTTCCAGGCAGAGCGCGGCGTTCAGGACAGTCGGAACGAACTCTGTGAGTGCAACCCGACGCAACTTCTCATACCGCTTAAATAATATCCTCGCGACCGGCCGGTTCCGCCACCCGCTTGATACAATGATGCTATGAAGGCGATGATCATAAATGCGGTGGTATCCGTCGACACCTGCAACCAGCCGCTGCAATGTGTAGATGTACCCATTCCTGAGCCCGGCGAGAGAGAAATTCGCATTGAAGTGTCTCACTGCGGTGTGTGTCATACGGAGCTTGACGAAATCGAGGGGCGCAGTACTCCGCCACTGCTGCCTGTCATACCGGGTCACGAGGTTGTTGGCAGAGTGGACAGCGCTGGACGCCTGGCAACCCGGTTTCGTCCCGGTGATCGGGTCGGTGTCGGCTGGATCCACTCCTCGGACGGCAGTGAGCAGGAGAATCTGAGCCCTGACTTTCGAGCGACCGGGCGCGATATCAATGGCGGCTATGCCGAATACATGACCATTGGCGAAGACTATGCCTATCTGATTCCAGAACAGTTCAGTGACGCTGAAGCCGCACCCCTCCTGTGTGCCGGTGCTATTGGCTATCGGGCCCTGAGACTGTGTGACTTTAGCGATGGCCAGCGCCTTGGTCTGACGGGTTTTGGAGGTTCAGCACATATCGTGCTGCAGCTTGCGCGCCACCTGTACCCACATTCCCGGGTCTATGTATTTGCGCGCGATGAGAGCAGTCGCAGATTCGCCACGGAACTGGGAGCGGACTGGGTCGGCGATACGCAAGCACGCGCACCGGCGGCTCTGGATGCCATCATTGACACGACGCCGGCATGGACACCGGTCGTTGCTGCGCTGGAGAATCTTGCGCCCGGTGGGCGTCTCGTGATCAATGCCATTCGCAAGGAAGACGCCGACAAGTCAGCGCTGAATACTCTGTCCTATCACGAACATCTGTGGATGGAGCGCGAAATCAAGTCGGTGGCCAATATCACGCGACGCGATATTTCGGAGTTTTTACCGCTGGCCGCTGAAATTCCGATTCAACCCAGGGTCCACGTGTACTCGCTAAGTGATGCCAATCAGGCGCTGGTGTCACTGAAGCGCGCCCCGGTGCGCGGCGCCAAAGTACTGCGGATACAGTCGTCGCCGTAGCTACGCACTGTCAATCAGAGTCGAGCATTTTCCGGACAATCTCCGGATCCTGCCCGATGAGTTCCTTGTCGATAGTTTTCAACAGCTTCTCTTTGCAGGTTTTTGACAAGACCTCGCGCAACATACCCAGAAAGCGTGGCGCGGCCACTAACGCAAAACCACGGCAACTGCCGTTATGCACAACCTTGCTCAACTTGTCGCCAATCTGGCGTGCAAACATCTCGGCGGCATGGGTTTTCGGATCGGATTTTTCTTTGGCCATGGAATGCCGGCCTTTGCCAACGCTATCGAAACTGCGGCCACCGCGGTCTGATACCAGATCGCCGGGTTTTTTCCGGCCTGCAGGATTCTCAAAAACGGATTGGCGCTGCATCGGTCCGGTCCGCGTATCCCGCGTATAGAACACGGCCTGGGCTTCGTCAGCAACCACAACCCAGTACGACTTTTTCACGCTCTGTTTGTCATTAGCCACAGCAATATCTCCTGGACTCGAAACAGTTATTTAAGCGCTGAATGATCTTTAGTACAACATGTAATTTTACGTATTGTGTGGTTGCATCAATATTCAGGAACCGGGACCGGTTAGCCGTACGATGGCATAGCCGGCATACAGGCCGAGCAGAATGACCGCTTCGGTCTTGCGCACGCCACGCCGTGACACGTACAAAAAACCAATCACCAACAAGGTGACCAGTAACAGCACCGGCAGGTCAATCAACAGCACCACCCGTGGTACCGTGAGTGGCGATATGACAGCAGCGAGCCCGGGCACCAGCAGCGTATCGAGGATATTGCTGCCAATGAGATTGCCCACGGACAGGGCACCACGGTTTTTTAGCAGCGCAGCGAATGAGACCGACATTTCGGGCAGGCTGCTACCCATGCCAATAATGATCGCAGATACCGCTACATTGCTGAGACCCACGACTTTGCCGAAACTGATGGCTGATGCGACGGTCAGCTCGGCAGCCAACAGCAACAGCACCAGACCGCCGGCCAGCCAGAGCCACGCCCTCCAGGACTCCACCGTCGAGGGGCGTACCGTGGCGTCAGGACTGAGATGGCGGCGACTGATCACGATATAAAGGTAACTTGCATAGAAAGCCGTGATCAGAAGGCCGTCCAAACGCGACAGTTGACCATCCCAGGACAATAGGCCAACAACAACAATACTGCCAATCAGAAAAAACAGATTACGGGGTAAATAGCGTCGCCGCATCGCCTGGAAACCAATGAACCCGGCGGCACCAAAAACAAGTCCGAACTGGCCGATCGCGCTGCCAATCGCGCTGCCAATGACAATGCCGGAATAATCGAAACCGTTGAGGCTGCGGATCGATGCGTCTACCGCAACAAACAGTTCCGGCAGATCGGTACCGAGGGCCAGGACCAGCATGCCAAACGCAGCATCCGACAGATGATAGCGATCGGTCAGCGCCGTTGCGCCGCGGATCAATATTTCGGAGCCCAGCCAGAGCCCGGCCATGCCTGCAATCAGCAAAAGGAATTCGATCACAGTGTTGTTGCTACCCGGCTAATTTCCGGAACGCCACGTATCACGGGATGAAAGTCGGGAGTCGACACAACACGTGAAACTGCCGGTTGATCATGGCGCCGTATAACCAAAACAGTACGACACTCTGAACGCCTGCTGTAACCACAGTTTCTTGAGACATACTGATTAATCGCGCTTATCACCCAATACATGCTCCGAAAAATAGCGATGCTCGAAATCCTGTCTGGGCACGATGGCATCGCCACGCCCCTGGGGTGTCATATCCAGAAGGTTCCACAGCGGCCAAACCATGTCCACATGCCGGGGATGGCCATTTGGTAGCGGTCGTGACAGCAGTTCGGATGCCCAAAAATGAAAAATCCCATCCGGCGTTTTTTTAAACACGTTCATCACAGAGGCCAGTGCCGGATCGGTCGTCTCGAACCCGGCATAATCGAGCAAATAGTCATTACTCCTGCCCGATACCAGGTTTATCTGTGTCCAGCCACGCTGCCCGGCCCACTGCTCCAGTTGTTCAGCGCCCGCAGCCGCCACGACTGCCAATGCTGTTGTCTCCTCCACGGCGCGGCTGCTGATATTCAGACCATCGACAATAGCCGTACACGACGGACATGGCGCATCCCATTTCTCACCAAACATCATGCTGTACAGCAGCAATGAATCGTGTGGTCCAAACAGCTTCTCAAAGAGTACCTGTTCTGTCGTGCCACCCGTGGTCACCCGCTCAAAAGTATATTCTTCCCTGAGGCGACCACCAGACGGCAGTTGGCGACGCAACGCAGCAACCGTTTCAATTTTATCGCGCAAACGAATTTCTTCTTCCAATAGTGCATTTCGCGCCTGCCGGTATTCGGCGGACTCATTGGGAAATTTAAATGCTGTCATTGTCAATTACACCTCCGAGTCGCAGCCAGGCATTAGTGTAGCGCCGTCGGGATGCAGAAGGCGAGCGCAAAAAGGCCATGCGGCAAGGTGAGAAGCTGATCCGAAGCGCGGCTCAGTGAAGTATATTTCCCACTACACATTGGCCATTAAATGACGCTCAATCTCCGCCAGTAGTTCTTCCGCCGCAAAAGGCTTCCTGAGAATCGGCGTGGTCTCTGGCCAGTCGCCGAGGCGTTCAAGCTGGCCCGAGGAATAACCGGTCATGAAAATGACCGGCAATGTCGGGTCCAACTCCTGCAAACGGCGAGCCAGGCTGCCGCCATCCATTGTGGGCATGACGACATCGCTGACTACGATATCAATTTTTTCATCAGTCTCGTTCAGGACGTGTAGTGCATCCTGACCATCACAGGCCTCGAGCACTTTGATGTGAGCATTCTCCAGCGACCGCTTTAGTACGCTGCGAACCGGGGCCTCATCTTCGACCAGCAACACTGTAGTGGCATGGTTCGCCGTTGTCAGCTGGGCATCTGCGCCAGTTTCTTTCCCCTTAACCGGTGCAGCAGCGGGAAGAATAATACGAAAACGGCTCCCTTTACCGATTGTGCTATCCACCTCAATAGTGCCGCCGGCTTCGTGTGCAAAGGTATATGCCATTGAGAGCCCCAGACCGGTCCCGCCCTCACGC
>JABDLQ010000394.1 GCA_013002925.1 Gammaproteobacteria bacterium
GCCAGGACCCGTGCGTCATTGACGTATTCATTTCAGTGGTACGCTATATGGAAGGTGGGCCACCGCGTAAATGGTGGGAATTTACTGCTGAACGTAAACAACATTTGAGCACGAGCTAACCAACAAACGGTTTAATCTGTACCTAGTATCGAAACCCGTCCACTTTAGTCCGGGTGCCTTTCGCATTGCCTGCTATACCAGCGAACCAGGATCATTCTCCACATTGTCCAACATGCAGGGGAATATCCGATACCTTTGATCTCAATTCTTGTTAGAACAGTTTTAATCAAGACAGTTGCGACGATAATTTGGTCTCGCTACATATGCCTGCGCCGTCTATTTTGTTGCACTTGCGTTTGCATTGACCAAATCCCTGTGCTGCAACGCAAAAGCATCACGATGCGAGTTTACTTGCCTGGTTTACTTGCCTGGTTTACTTGCCTGGCACTTGAAACCCGCACCGCAATCACTGATAGTTTATTGGTGGGTAAATTATAAAAATTATTTCGGGGGCAAAGTCATGCGCAAATTAATTATGACCGGTTTAGTGTTGGCCATCATCGGTATGGCGCCAACAGCGAGCGCCTTTCCACAATATCTGCTGGACTGGCTTGACACTTACAATGCAATCTCCACATCAGGCAGCGATGCGGATTGCCAGTTGTGTCACGCCGGAGCGTTTGGCGGCAGCCCGTGGAATGCGTACGGCTTCGATTTGATCGTGGCATTTGATCAGATGGCTTGCGACAGTGATAACAATGGTGCAGTAAGCAGCGTAGAAACCTTCCGATGCGTGGAGTTTTTTAATTCAGACGGTGATACAGGCGAACATGACAACATCACGGAAATACTGGGCAACACGCAACCGGGCTGGACCAATGGTGATTGCAATACACATTACAGTTCCGTCAGCACCGCCCCCGGCCAGCCGGCACCCATAAACATTGGTACGATTGACCCGGCCGGTACAGCGCCATTGACTGGCTGCGATACCGATCCCACCGATCCCGTCGACCCGGGTGACGCCACGATCGTCACGGTCAGCCCGGGCGAGAGCATTCAGGCCGCCCTCAATGCGGTTGGGCCAGGATCGACAGTTTTGATCGAACCTGGCATTTATACCGAAGACCCGGATGCACAAAACGCGTTAAGCATTACCAAGAGTGGTATCCGGCTCATTGGGCTCAGCGACGGCGACAGTGGCGTTGTCATACAAGGGAACGGCGCAAACCGTAACGGCATAGTAGCAGTACCGGTGGACCGTACAGATTGCCTGTCCTGCCACGCATCGCTTGCGCCCCCGTTTTCCCTGTGGCCGGACGTGCCGTCGGATCTCGGTGACACATCGCCCGTCATACACGGGCTGGAAATTCGCAACATCACAATCGAAGGATTCATTAACAATGGACTGTTTACCGAGCGCGTGGACGATTTTAAAATTATTAACGTGCATTCCGTCGACAATCGCAACTACGGAATTTTTCCCACACTGTCGAGCAACGGACTGATTAAAAACAGCAGCGCCACAGGCGCAGATGACAGTGGCATCTGGATCGAGACCTCCACTGACGTCGACGTTATCGATAACCTCTCTGCAGGCAACGTCAATGGTTTCGAGGTATCGAATAGTAGCCGCATACGACTGGTGGGTAATGAGTCGACCAACAATACAGTGGGAATGTCTTTGTTCGTTCTGACAGATCTGGTCGACGAGCGTCCGGGGACAAACAAAATCAAGGTCAGTAATAACTGGGTACACAATAACAACAAACCTAACTCCGGCACGCCGGGCTCACTCCTGTCGATTCTCGATCCGGGCTTCGGGATCCTGTTACTGGGTGTCGACCATTCGGTCATTGAGAACAATCTTATTGAGAACAATGATGGATTTGGCGTTGCCATCGCCGACTATTGCCTGGGGGTGCTGGGCACGTCGTTTGACTGTACTGCAAATCCACCACCACCAGAATTCGACTCAACGCCGCGGCGCAATCAGGTCAGTGGCAACACATTGATAAACAACGGCACCAATCCGACAGGACCGTTCGCATCATTTGCCGCAGACATCACGATGTTTGTATTGGGCGACTACGGCAATTGCCTGGTCGACAACACCCTGGAGACAGTGTTTTCATTTATTCCGCTGCGCACATGCTCAGCGCTCAGCACGCCTTATATGACACGTCGGCCGACCGTGCCATGACCCTGAGCAGTAGTACTAATGTACCTATTAAAATATGGTGGTAGACGACCCATTCGTTGGGTGATGATGCACAAACATGCGGATTCAGGAAAATGTGTATTTAGCACCAGAGGTGTAGTGGAGCACGGCCGCCGTTATCGATTACCAGCGAACCTCCCACGATCAAATCTTGTCTCGAAGCTGCGCCCACTCCAGGTGAAACCACGGAGTAAAACGATCAGGTGAATGTGCAAGCTCAGCATCGATAGTGGCGCGACCTACCCACCGGTAGTCGGCAATTTCATGCACGTTGGCAGTGACCCGCGCATCGCATTTGCCCCTGAAAACCGAACATAACTCATGCTCAGATCCGAGATCTTCATATTTGGCCTGGTAGTGAAACTTGTAGAGATACTCAAGATCGCATCGAAATCCAAGCTCCTGCATCAGGCGTCGTCCCGTAGCCTCATCCAGGGTTTCGCCGCGGCGTGGGTGGCTGCAACAGGTATTGGACCAGAACAATGGCCACAAACGTTTACCGGCGGCGCGCTGCTGCAACAATAGTTCATCGTCATCATTAAATACGAACACCGAGAATGCCCGGTGCAAGATGCCTTCCCCGTCATGGCAATCACTTTTACTGGCAAAACCGACTTCGTTGTCGTTCTCGTCGACCAGGATCAGTTCTTCGGACTCATTGGAGACGATCTGATTGGCGGCTGCGCTTGCATTATTCAATGATGCTCTCCGCGCTCCCGGTCTGTGTTGGCACCGGTAGCCGGCTGTGCCACGATATCTGCACTGTGTTCTGTCTCGCGTGGGCCGATCAAAAACTCGAGCGCACGATAACCCGCATTGTTCATCGCTTTGATCACCCGTTGCGGATTGTCCGGGCATAGCGCAACCATGGCGCCACCACCACCGCCGCCGGTGAGCTTGGCACCCGCTGCACCATTATCACGCGCGATTTGTATCAGCTCCTCGAGTTCCCAGCAGGACACTTGGAGTGCATTCAAAAATCCCTGGCCGACATTCATCAGTTCGCCCAGTGTTTTCCAGTCCCCTTGTTCCAGGGCATTGGCACCTTCCAAAGCCAGCGCGTCCATTTCATCAAACATACGTTCGTAGCGCTTGGGGTTTTTCTGCCAGGAAGCATTCACTCGGCTGACCATCGACGCGGTCAGACTCTCCACACCCGTCATGCCAACAACCACCGCCACGGGAGACGGAATGTCCAGCGTTCTGATTGTCGGTGGGCTGCCGCGCTGATAGAGCATGGGCTGCCCGAAAGTTGCCACCGTGTTGTCAACCCCCGAGGGGTTGCCATGTGCGATTTTCTCGGACTCAAGGGCAAGCTCATTGACCTGCTGGTCAGTGAGGTTGAGTTGATAATGCGCACTGAGGGCTCGAATAATTGCCACGGCGATCGCCGCCGAACCACCGAGACCCATTGCACGTGGCACGGCTGGAAACACCTCCAGCGTCATGTTCTGATCTGCAAGACCCAACTTGTCCAGGATCGTTGCCGCCGGGTTTTCAAAAGAGGTGCGTTTGATGGGGTCGCGTTCCAGATAATGATCGACACCCCAGTTAGGAATGCTCAATCGCACACCATGATCGCTGGGGGCTACCCGGGCGCGAATTGCCACGGGTGCGGGAATCGCAATGGCATGCCGGTTGTAAACGACCGAATGCTCACCGAGCAATATGATTTTACCGTGGCCTGCCGCAGCGGCCGGCGCAATTTCCATGGCCTGGCCGGAAGTTTCCTGCGACGCAGATTCGTTTTGCAGTTCAGTGATCAGCTCGCGTGCTTTCCAGATTTTGATTTGCTGACTTTCCAGTAAACGATCGACGACTTTGTCGAAAATATCGGCACCGGCGCCTGCCGCCATGACCACACTGCGGGCGTGCAGTGTCATGTGACCCTTTTGTATGCCGTCGGTCACCAGCGCTCTGAGCGCCGCAAAATTCTGGGCAAGACCGACCGCTCCCATCAGCTCGGCAAGCTCTGTCGCGTGTTTTACACCGGTCATGCGAATATTCATCGCTACAGTCGGGTTGGACTGCAATGGTCCGCCTACAATGCCAACCTTGATTGGCATCGTTAGAGTGCCGACCAGATCACCATTATGATTTTTGGACCAGGAGGACAGAGACGTATACTGGTGACCGCGTGCGGCATAGGCATGCACACCAGCCTCAACGGCACGCCAGTCGTTACCGGTGGCCAACACCAGCGCGTCAACCCCGTTCATAATTCCCTTGTTGTGCGTGGCTGCCCGGTACGGGTCGATTCGGGCAAATTCACTGGCGATGATAATGCCGTCACGGACCTGCTCGCCGCTAAACCCTCTTCCATTCAGGGAGTCAACGGCAATGGTGGTGCGCGCGGTGACCATCGCCCGGTCGGTCAGGTTTGACAGGATGCGTAAAAAGACTTCACCACCGGTAATTTTTTCGACCAGAGAGGCTACCCCTTCACACATCGTGTTGACCAGATTGGCGCCCATGGCATCACAGGTGTTGACCAGCAAATGCATGACAAGCATGTCACCAATGTCATTGCCCGTCGGGTGAGTAAACACTTCGATATCAATCGCGCCGCCGCCGCGTGCCACCATGTTCGGATGCATGCTGTTGGCGAGGTTGATAATCTCCTCCTTGTTTTGCAGCAATTTGGCGCGAGCATTCTGGATATGTGACACGCCGACAACCTGAACCTGACCGATCAGGATCGGGTCTGTGCTCGAGGTTTCGAAGCCACCGGATTCACGCGCAGTTTTGGCCGCAGAACTTAGCGCAGCGACAATGGAAGGCTCTTCGACCACCAGTGGTACCACGTAATCCTTGCCATTCACCACGAAATTCAGGCCCAGGCCCACCGGCATTCCCATCACGCCGATCACGTTTTCGATCATCTTGTCGGCACCCTCGACATTGAGGGTATGCTCGCCACTGGCGAGCGCACGATGATCGTCGGCGTTCACAATGCCGCGTGTTCTGACCGCTTCGACGCGTTCATCTACGCTCATTTTATAGAACCTGGGTATGCGCGATTTATCCATAACTATTCCTGAACCGCTGTACGTGTGTGCACTCCTGCCTGGTTTCGTCAGACGGCCGGCACGAATTGTACCGGGCTTGTGGCACGGCGACCAATCGAGCTCACCGCCACTTTGACAGCTGCCTGCTAGCAGCGGTGAATCATGTGGCACGGCATTGCCGGCCTGAAGGACTCAATACGATAACCCGCTGCCGTCAGATCGTCTTCGAAACTCTGTAAGCTACTGATATCACTAGATAATCCAATGCCATAATCACCATTACCGGCACCGCTGGGTTTATAAACGACACCTCGCCGACGCGCGATTTCGCCGCACTCCGCGTGAGCATCACTGACGACATCAAGACCGACGATACGGCCAAATTCTGACAAATCATGGCAATACTGATCGCAGGCGCTCAGGAACCCCGCACTATCACCTTTGAGCAGTGCCGCTGCGCCCAGCCTTGCCCCATCCTTCAAAGGGACCAGCACCTTCTGGAATCCGCGCTCATCCGCGGTGATAAATTTGTCCATCATTCGTAGCGCCGATGTCGTCGAAGCGGGTTTACCCACCCAGACGCTCGACATATACCAGCCGCTGGCTGCTGGCAGTTTCCGAATGCTGACGGGTTTGCGCATAGTGGCGCGCTGATAAATTATCAGACCGCCCGTCAGGCTGGCGGCCACATCGGCGCCACTGCCCAGCCCCTGCTGAAATTGGGAGTGTGCGGCAAACACCAGTGTTTCTATATCTGCTCCTGAAGTCTCATTACCGACGTATGCCAGCACAGCGCGCACTACCGCGTTTGTGACCGCCGCACTCGAGCCCAGCCCCAGTTTCTCGCCGTTGTGACACAGCTCTGCGCTGTCGATCAGAATGCGAAACGGTAGAGTATTCTGTGACAGCACCTGTGCATCGGCCAGAACGTCGCACAAAGTGGTCAGAAGGCTGTGTCCGGGTTCCGAATCTTCCCACGCTAGCATCTCATTTTGCCACTGACCCTGGATGGGCGGCAGCGCATTACCGAGAAATTCTGCCCGGTAACAATCACTCGCAGGTTCAATGGTCACACTCACGTACCGATCCACCGCCATCACCACCGCTGGTGCACCAAACAACACCGCGTATTCACCGAGCAAAAACAGCTTTCCTGGTGCGCGGGTCGTAATTGCGCTTATCGTGATCGCTGTGCTCACAGTATGCGGTTACCTGTCCGCCCAGTCACCCGCTGCATAATTCTGACTATTTTGACTGACCGCACGTGGCCACTTGCAAACCATGCAGATGGCAATGACCCAAGCCCTGTCACAACCATTAAGTTTCCAGTTGCGTTCATCATCGTGCAGCCACCACCCTGGCACCCTCGCCAAGCCCTGCACGATGTAAGGTGATAACCCCATCAATTTCACCCAGAATTGCTGCCACGGCGTCACCCTCTCCCGGGGCGCAGATTGCTTTGACCTGGGGTCCGGCATCCACTGTGAAAAACACACCCACCCCCCGGTTGCGCAGAGCCCGTATCTCGTGCAGACAGGCCAGCGTTGCTGCGTTCCAGTACAGCAATCCTGGCTGCGCCGCCATCATGAGCCCATGCATTTTCAGGCAACTGTATTCCGACAAATCGGCGAGCTGATCAAAATCGCGCGCCCGCACGGCGGAGCTGGCTGCGGCAAGATCCGTTTCCTGGCCCGCACACCACGCGGGAAAAAACGGCGATGTGGCACGGGTCCGCTCCATGCCGTCCGTCGATGAGGTTTGTTTGCTGGTTGTCGAGGTCACCGCGATCACCACGTCGAGTGGCCACTCGTCGGCGCCAAGCAGCGGCCGGGCAATTGCATCGCTGCCATCTTCTTGCAAGCCCTTGTCCATGAGCACAAAACCACCATACAGCGAACGTGCTGCCGAACCGGAACCAATCCGCGCGAACGTGGACAACTCCGAATCGTCGTAATGGCAGTCCAGTATTGAATCCAGTCCCGTTACCAACGCGGCATACCCAGAGGCCGATGATGCCAGACCTGCCGCCGTCGGAAAATTGTTATGGGTATCGATGGCCAGCACCGGTGGCGGTCCATTATTGCGCCACATCTGATTTGCCAGCGTCTGAAGCCGTGTGCGCAATTCAGTCTCTGCGGGCGCGCCGTCCAGCAGGAGCTCATCGATGTAGACGCAGTCGTCAGGCGCAGCTGCGTGACGCGCGATGCGCGTGCATGTTTCGAGCTGGCTTAGTGTAATTGACAGAGAACCCACAGCCGGAAGATTGAGGCGCGCATCGCGCTTGCCCCAGTACTTGATAAGCGCGATGTTCGGATGCGCTTGCGCGACTATTTCTGAATGCTTCACGAGCTGATGATCTGTGGCTGGTCGTATAAATAATGACGGTTATTGACGCCCCGGTCCAGTCCGCGTCACGATACAATGGAGCTGGATTGCCCGGTCGATCCTCGCCATGTATCACTGGAGCTGGTGCAAAAGCTCGCGCTCGCAGGTCGAATAGCTTAGCATTCGAAGGATACAAGGATTATTTAATGGTCACCCCCATTTTTTTAGCAACTCCGGGCAGTGATTTTTCACATCGTGTGGAAACATACCAGCAGCGCATCGATCGCAAGCTCGAGCGCGTCCTGCCATCTGCAGCGGTATTTCCGGAGCACCTGCACGAAGCCATGCGTTATGCCGTGCTTGCAGGTGGCAAGCGCGTACGGCCGTTATTGACATTTGCCTGTGGTGAAGCTCTGGGGCTTTCCCTTGACCTGCTGGACGCGCCGGCTACCGCGGTGGAGCTCATTCATGCGTTTTCTCTTGTGCATGATGATCTGCCGGCTATGGACAATGATGAACTACGCCGCGGCCGCCCCACTGTCCATATCGCATTTGATGAAGCGACGGCCATACTGGCCGGTGATGCATTACAGGCGCTCGCCTTCGAAGTTCTTGCCCATGACCCCCCACTCAGTGCCCACCCCGCAATGCAGACCCGCATGATCGGCCGCCTGGCCGCCGCTGCCGGCTCGGTGGGAATGACCGGGGGTCAGGCCCAGGACCTGCAATCTGAAGGGCAACAGTTATCCTGTGATCAGCTCAGGCTGATGCATGAGCGCAAAACGGGTTTATTGATCCAGGCCGCCACCATGATGGCGTGTGATGCGCAACCTGATCTGGACGCCGGCACACGCAGAGCTATCGAGTCTTTTGCACGCCAGATCGGTCTGGCCTTCCAGGTGTGTGACGACATTCTCGACATTGAAAGCCCGACTGAGATGCTCGGCAAACCGCAGGGGTCGGACGCAGCCGCAGCCAAAGCGACCTATCCAGCGGTGATGGGGTTGCCAGGTGCAAAAGCCTACTTGCAGGAACTACATGAGGCAGCACTCGCGGCTTTGACCGACTTGTCCATCAACACACAACCGCTGTCCTGGATGGCGGACTATATTACCCAACGCAATCACTAAACGACGCATCAGCCATGATTATCAAGACCATCTGGACCGCCAACGCCTATCGAAACTTTAATTATCTGGTGGTCTGCGAGGACACCGGTGAAGCGCTGGCCATTGATCCACTTGACCATAAAAAATGTCTCACCGCGTGCGCCGAGGAAGGTTGGAATATCCGTCAGATACTGAATACCCATGAACATTTCGACCATATTGGCGGTAATGATCAAATTGTGGCTGCAACCGGTGCAAAAATTCTCGCCCACCATGAGGCGGGCCCACGCATTCCTGGCATGAACACCGGACTTCACGCCGGCGATCACATCAAAGTCGGTCGTTCCGTCGAGCTTGAAGTTATGGACACGCCGGGTCATACGATGAGTCATGTGTGCGTGATAGCCCATGCTGATGATGCTGCGCTATTTTGTGGTGACACACTCTTTAACGCTGGTGCGGGCAACTGTCACAACGGCGGCCATCCAGACGAGTTGTTTAACACGTTTACAAAATTGCTCCACCCACTGGGTCATGACACCCGTATTTATCCTGGCCATGATTATCTTGCCAACAACCTGGGTTTCACTCTGGATCGCGAACCTGGCAATCAGGCTGCCGCAGATTTGCTGGAGTCGGCACGGTCCATGGACCCTGCCCACCCCATTGTCACCACGATTGGTCAGGAGTATGAGATCAATACTTTTTTCCGACTTGCGGTGCCGGAAATTATCGACAAGCTCAAAAATGATGTTGCCGGGCTACCGCCACGGCCTGATCCGCACGCCGTGTTTTTAAAATTGCGGGAGTTGCGCAACCGCTGGTGAGCGTCGCCGACAGATCACCCCGAGTCTGTCATTGAGCCGAAGATTATTCACGACAACTAACTGCTGATGCAAACCGGCGATGATTCGTTACCGTCATACGGCGTATGGGATGTTACTTTTCCGCTTTATAGTCGCGTAACGAAAGATTGAATTTATCGGCAATCATTTCCATCGAGTCCACCGCCGCGTTATAACGCAGTGTGTGGATGGCGCGCTGCTCTTCGGTAGACTGGTCACCGGCTGCCGCCAGGTTCCTGTCCAGACAGCCCAGATACTCTTCAATGGTTTTTACATAGGCCTTGACCAGTTGTTGCGTATCTATCATCTGTTCCTTGGTTGCGGTGCTTCCATCAGGTACTACAAAGTCTGGATCTCCCGGATAACTGCATGCCATAGCGGACGCACCGGTGCTCGCCAACACAGCGACAATCAAACAACGAAGAATTTTGTCCACGAACAACTCCTAAACTAGTGCAACCCTGGATAATGCATTATAGTGATTTGTCGCTGAATCGCGAAACACTCTGGCGAGACATCGTATAAACAATTGTAATTCAAAGAGTTAAGATGTCTGCCCATCCCACCAACCCGATTTCGCCAGTCATGGTCACCTTTTTGGTGGCCGGTCTGGTTGCCATTATGCCCTTTGCCATCGATGCCTATTTGCCAGCGATGGCGGCGATGGCGAGTGATTTGGGCACCTCCGTGCATTACCTCGAGCAATCGATCAGTTCATTCTACCTTGGCATTGCACTTGGACAACTGGTCGGAGCGCCGTTCTCCGACCGGCACGGTCGACGACCGCCAATCATGATCGGTTTGATTATTTTTATCGCGGCCAGCATCGCCATTACCCAGGCAACGAGCAGTGGGTCGCTGATCGCCTGGCGCTTTGTGCAGGCTTTGGGGGCAGGCGTGGCATCGGTCAATGCGGCCACGATTGTGCGTGACATGTTCGATGAAATTGGCACCGCTCGTTTGTTTGCCAACATTGCCGTGGTCATGATGGTCGCGCCATTATTTTCGCCGCTGATTGGAGCCGGGCTGTTGTCGTTATTTGGCTGGCCGGCAATTTTCATGTTCCTGGCAAGTTACGCATTTGCCATCATGATCACCCTGTATATCTGGCTTCCGGAGACTCGCTATTTGCGCCGCAAACCGGTAGACAAGAATGGCTACCGCCACGTATTCGCTTCTGTGTGGAGCAATGTGCTGGCAGTATCGCTGGCCTGCTCATCGGTGTGTTTTTTCCTGTACCTGGCGGACTCAGCGTTTATTTTTCTGGAATTCTACGGCTTCAGCCCCTCCGGCTTCGCCTGGTTGTTTGCCACAGGCGTGGTGATGCTGATAGCCGCTCACCAGATCAATCGCTGGCTCCTGAAATTTGTGCGGCCAAGGCGCATTCTGCTCTATGCCATGCCCCTGCAGACCGCGGTGTCATTCTTATTACTGTTTGCCTGCCTGATGAGCGCCCCCAGCGTCTGGCTGATCTATCCGTTGATCATGGTGCTGGCATCTATCACACAGGTTATCAACTCCAACGGCATGGCAATCTATTTGTCCCTGCATCCGGACCATGCCGGCAAAGCCAATGCGGTATTGGGCTCAATGCGTTTTGGCATGGGCGGGCTATTTGGATTCGCCCTGGTGTATTTGCACAGCGCTCATCCGATCACATTTGCGGCATTGTCGGTAATCGCAACGGTTATGGCATTGACCCTGTTTCTGGCGTGCCGGTCTCGCTCCGACCTGTTTGCCAGACACCATATGCTTTGAGTGCTGTTCCTTGTGTAAAATCCGGCTTATAGCCGTTGAGAAGTAAACACCCATTGCGGGTTTCTGTAATATCCTTCCGCGGGTTAAGGAATGTAGTTAGCTGACCGGGCGGTCTAAACAACCAGCAGAGCTCCGGCCATCGTCACCCACGACTACCCAGACACAAAAAACCCGCTGCATAAGCGGGTTTTTTGGGTCTCATCTACTGCCAGATGCCGGTGTGATTCACGATGCCTGACTATTCTTCGGTCCCACCCTCATCCTCAGAGTCCGAAGGTATATTTCTGAGCATTTCATCCTGAACACGCATCTCCCCCTGGGGCATGACCTGCTCCATCGTTTCTTTGCGCCTTCTTTCATTTGCTACAAATGCGAGCCATTGATCAGCTGCTTTGCGGCTGCGATCATCCGCTGCTTTGGCCCGAATAAACGCGGTTTCGGCGTCAGACAGGCGCTTCATGTTAAGATGCGCCATGCCGAGCATGATATAGGCCTGATCAGCGCGCTTGACACCTCCCTTGTTCATGGCTTTGGCGATTGAGTCCACAACATCGCTCCAACGATCCAGATTGAGCTGGGACTGAGCCAGACGCACATACAACTCTCCGTCATCAGACAGCCGTGCGGCGCGTTCCAGCGGTGGAATCGCTTTGGCGTCTTCGCGGGCCTGATACCAGGCCTGTGACAGCAACCTCAAATTACGCTCCGTCGGATCCACTTCGTTATTGTTCATTGCAGTTTCGAGCACTTCAGCAGCGTTGTACGGAATTTCGTGCATCAGGTACAGATTTGCGAGGTTAATGGCGTGCTGGGACCCTGTCATGATTCCCGACTCGTAAAGCACTTGCGTAATCACCAACTGTTTTTTGGTGTCGCCCAATTCGCTATAGGCGCCCGCCAGAGTCTGCAAGTAGGAATCTTTTGGATAATATCTGAGCAGATCCAGCAGGGCATCGACCATACCGTTGTAGTCCTGCAGCTCGTAATAGGCAACGCGCAACAACAACAACCAGTTCTCTTTAGGCCTCTTGCCTTGCTGAATATATTTCTGGATGCCCTGTTTTATCGGTGTGAGTGCTTCGCGGTAGCGCCCTGCCTGAAAATAGGCTTGCCCCAAAAGCATCAGCACATCGCCACTGGGCTCATCAATGATCCTGATCAGCTTTTGCACCGTAACCAGGGCCTTGTCATAGTCCTCGATCGTAAAGTAAAGCTGTGCCGCCGTTTTGAGAGAGCTTTGCCGCAGCGCCAGGGGTATGTCCTGCTCGAGCACTTTCTCGTACGCACCGATTGCGCCACGATAATTTTCCTGAAGGTAATAATTATACGCTGTCAGATTATAAATCTGCGCAATCTCATACGGTGTCAGATTCTTCATCGATTTCATTGCTTCGAGCTGCCTGGCAGCCTCAGCAAACTGCTTGGCTTCTACCATGGGCTGAATTTCCATGAGCTTCTTGCCGACTTTGGGACTCAGCGCAACCGTTTGCTTGGTCGCTTCAGGCTCCTCCGCAGCCAGCACCGAAACTGGCGGTGTCACTAGTAACAAACACAAACCGATGACCAGTGCCTGCCCTGCCACCTTAGGATTTAGAGCAAGTTTCATTGGGCGCATCACTATTGATCCTCTAACTGGTAAGTAAATTTATTCCGTACACCAGGCACTTCACGTGCCTCGCCATCTACCACACGCGGCTTGTATTTGAACTTCAACGCAGCCTGCAGCGACGCACGATGGAACAAGCTGCTGGTGCATTGACCGTCCACTACCGATGGATCCCGCACAGTGCCCTGCCTGGTAACGGTGTACTGCACCACGCAAAAGCCTTCGATGCCGCGGGTGACCGCACGTTGAGGATAGATTGGTGCAACCTTGACGATGGGCAGATAATCTCCTTCGCCAATGTTACCGATGCTGAAGCCCCCGCTGAGCTCGATGCTGGTTTCTGCCGGCACGGCAGAGATTGCAATCTTGTCCGCGGACGCCTGCAAACGATCAAGCTTTGGCGGTGTTGGCTCCGGTGGTGGTTGTTCCGGCGGTGGTGGTTTTTTCGGTTTGATCTTGCGTCGCTGGGGGGTTTCGCTACGTTTGATACGAATAAAGTCCACCGTGTGACCAGCGTCTTTTTCACCGACCACCTGCTCGGCAATCCGGATCAGAAACTGCATGGTCCACAGTAACACCAGCGTAATTGCAATCGCCAAAACGGCCCCGGTTACAAGCCGGACCACGCCTGTTGCTTTGGAATTCTCAATGGTATCTGTCAAAGTCGCCATTTATGGTCTCTCCGCTGATATCGAGACATCCTTGATATTAGCATCTCGTGCTGCATCCATGATTTGAATCAGGATCTCGGTTTTTGACAATCGATCCGGCTGGATCACCACTGACCCCTTCGGGTTTTCGGCAAACATACGCTCAATGGTTGGCCGTACGTCCCGGATGTCCTTTTTCTTGCGATCAATCCAGATTGTGTTATCGGGACCGATTGCAATCAAAATGTTTGCATAGGGTTTGAGTTCCGCCGTCATCGCTTCAGACTTGTTCACCCGTACGCCAGGTTCCTTGATAAAGGTCGCTGTCACAATAAAGAAAATCAGCAGGATGAACACTACGTCCAGCATCGGCGTAATGTCGATGCTGGATTCTTCGACCTGTTCTTTTAATAATCCGCCACGCCGCATGCGTTGCTCCTTTAGTGATCCAGAGTGATTTTGTCAGCCAAAAGTTCCCGTTCACGACTGGCACGATTAACAAAGTACGCACTGACCGCGACACCGGACAAGGCTGCTACCATGCCGGCCATGGTCGGCACGGTGGCAAACGACACGCCAGCTGCCATTGATCGCACATTGCCTGAACCTGACAAGGCCATCGTCTCGAACACTTTGATCATGCCGGTCACTGTTCCTAACAAACCCAGCAACGGACACAGCGCTACGGAAGTCTGAATGAGTGGCACGTTGCGATCGAGTTCCTGCCCTACGGCAGACACCAGTCGCTCACGCACCTGGTGTGCATGCCATGATTCACGTTCTTTACGATTTTCCCAGTAGGTCTGCACTGCCAACGCAATTTTTGGATAACGTCTGCGGTAAAAGATTATGCGTTCAAAAATCAGGGTCCACATGAAGATCAGGACCCCGGCAATCAAATACAACACATTACCGCCAAGTTCGAAAAAATCCCGAACCGAGGCCAGCGCTGGTATGTAATAAAACAAAGTGTCCATTGCTACTCCGCTATTGGTTTGCGTGCGCCTGCTCGGCGCGTTCCGCCACCATGCCCGATGCCTGCTCGTTCAGGACCTGGCTGACACGCTTGGCACGAGACGCAACGATGGTATGCAAAAACACCATCGGAATGGCTACCGTGAGACCCAGCACCGTGGTCACCAGAGCCTGGGAAATACCGCCAGCCATGAGCTTCGGATCACCGGTACCGTGCAACGTAATTTGCTGGAACGTCTGGATCATACCCGTCACCGTACCCAGCAGACCCATCAGCGGGGCAACCACTGCGATAATCTTCAGAATCGGCACCAGTTTATTTAGCTTCGGTGTCTCCTTGACAATCGCCTCACTGAGTTTAAGTTCCATGGTTTCAACGTCCGCTGTCGGGTTGTCCTGATAAACCTTCAGTACGTGACCCAGCGGGTTGTTGCCTGGATTGTCGATGTTTTTGATCTGCCGGTTAACCGCTCCGGATACACCAACGAGCACAATCAGGCGCCACAGGGCCAACAGGACACCGACGATACCAACACCCACAATGATATAGCCGACGATTCCGCCTTCGTGGAATTTCTCTTTCAGCGTCGGTGATTTGACCAGGTCAGCCATCAGGGCACCACGGGAAGGATCCAGTGGAAACGCCGTCAGACCCGAGGTTGCATTTTCCAGGTCCTCCGCCCGACTCAAAAAGCGGGCTTTTGGTTGACGGGCCAGTAACTGCAGCTTATTCGCATCGGCGTTGTAATACAGAAACTGACCGTCAGCGACTGCATTGAACACACCCACGCGGGTCACTTCGGCATTTCGATCCGTTCCATCGGTGTTAATGATGGTGGAATTGAACTTGGTCACTTTTCCTGTTTCTACCATTTCCCGGTAAATTTCGTACCACAGCGTTTCGATGTCTTCCATCGATGCCAGTCGATTGGTCTGACCCACCTTTTGCGCCAACTCCGTCATAAACTGCGAGCGCTCCGGGAATTGGGCCTGGGTCATCGAGCTATTGAAGTTGGCTCGTGAATCACCGGCCACCTGCTGGATCACACCAAACAGTTCTTTGAGATCGCCCAGCCTGTCCTGCACTGCCTGCTCAAGCTCAATAATTTCATTGTCATTGGCTTCAAAGAGTGCATCAAGGTCTTTGGAACGCTGCTCTTCACGCTGCTGTTCTGCTTTGGCCTCGGCAACCTTGGCAGCCTGGGTAGCCCGTTCGGCGCGAAATTTTGCCAGGCGTTGTTCATTGATCTGTGCGTCGCGGGCACGACCGCTACGAACCTGCTGCAGGAGCTGGTCAACATCAATGGCCGTCGCGGCCTGTACATCAGGAACTGAAAAGCCAAGAACTGCGGTGGTAACGGCCGCTGCAATTATGATTAATTTTTTCATGATTTAATTACTCCGAAGCCGAGGAAGCCGGGCCGATAGGCACCACCAAAAGATCAGGCACCGCCTCTTTGCGGGCAATCTTGATGCCCTGCTTTACAGCGATCTGGTAAGTTGAATTGGGGACTTCAACGAAGGTCCCGTTTTCTTTGCTCCAGGCTCCTGTTTTGCTGCCGTCAGCATTCTGATACAAAAGCGCAACGCGGCCGACCCGCAGAAACTCAACATTCACATCCGTATCGGGGACCTGTCCGTTGTAGGTTTCGATTGTGCGACCGTATTCGGTTTCGATGTCGTAGGCTTCCATGATGTTGCGAAATTTCTCAGCAACTGTGACATCCGCCCGTTCCAGCGTATTGCGTAACCGCGTTATCCGCCCGGTGCGCTCTTCCACCAGAAATGGCACATCCACCTTTATAAAATCTTCGAGCCCATCGATCATTCGCACCATCAGTGGCACGATTTGTTTCTCGATGTTATCGATCTTTACGAGAGAGTCACGGAGAATATCTTTTTCCATCTCCTGATTGTCGATTTGCTTTTGCAGCAGGTTGTTGAACACTTTCATACCATCAACCACTTTCATGGTGTTCTTGTATTCATTCAACATCTCTATAGCAGCATCAGCGGCTTGTTCAACCTGACGTTGAGCGCGCGCAGCTGCATCCGCACGGGATTCACCCTGCGCCAGCATTTGCGCCACTGTGGCACCCCACGCATACGAAGGCGTTACCAATATAGCGGCAAGTAAACACCGCGAAATTACTTTCATCGTTCTCATACTAGTGCTCTCTGTTTGAACTTGAGTTTGGATGGATTTCGCTAGATCCGGATTCATCATAGGTTCCGCGCCCTGCTTCCCAGTCTGTACCCAGGGGAGTATCGCAGGATCGGTTATCCTAATTCGTTCAAATAAATTATCAACTTCGCATGACTAATGCACCCCCCGCGGAATTCTGCCGCCCGTACTGATTCCGTTTGCCCAATTTGCAATCCATCAGCCCCTGTCTTTATTTTGCGATGCAACAACCCATCAACTGATGCTTAACTGTTTTACACAAAACACCATTATTTACCGCA
>JABDLQ010000430.1 GCA_013002925.1 Gammaproteobacteria bacterium
ATACAACGGCGGGCACCAACTCTGGCTGGATCAACTCGCTGAACTGGACATCCGGAGGACTCACATGTGAAACCTTCTACAACTTCCAGGCCAAGGCTCGCAATGGGGATGGCATTGAAACGATTATCGTGCCACTTGGTCTGCAGACCACCGGCGCTTGTGCGATAGTCGACACCGACGGTGACGGCGTACTTGATGATGTGGATAACTGCATCACCGTAATCAACCCCGATCAACGCGACAGCAACGGTGATGGCCACGGCAACTTCTGTGATTATGACTACGACAATAATTGCGTGACCCAATTCCCGGACCTGGGAATCTTTGGCGCTGCCTTTGGGTCGGTGACCGGAGACGCTAACTATAATGCGGACACGGATCGTGATAATAACGGTGTCGTCAACTTCCTTGACCTGGGTGCCCCGCCAAATAACTTTGCGGGATATTTCCTCGCTCCCCCTGGACCCAGTGCAGACGCCTGTGTTCCGGAGCTATAGGCAGCTGTAGTTAAAAGGCAAAGGAAAAAGCCCCGCTGTCGCGGGGCTTTTTTTTACACGTTTGTCCCGTCCTGAAATAAGTTGACACATACGGGGCTTATTTATGGACACTAAAGCAAACACCAGGATTAGAATAAGTCAGCGCAATTACAACTTTGGCTTTAAACTGGCTGTTTCGTCCTGAATTTGAATGACCCGAGTGGGGCTTGCCTGGACAAAAGGAAAACGCAGACAACTAGGTAAAGTTCAATGGACAACAGCGCAGGTTTTTGATGCGCAACATATGATCTCGCAGAATAACGCAGGTTCCACCTAAAGCTACGGACATACTATCCAATGCAATCTGGTAGCCTGGTGCTGGTGTCGGCGCAGGTTTTTGATGAGCAATCTATGATCTCGCGAAATAACGCAGGTACTACCTCAAGCAGCTACGAACATACTATCCAATACAAACTGGTAGCCTTGTGCTGGTGTCGCTCAAAGTCTGTCATGATGCCTTACATTGGAAGGTGCAACCCACCGCCTGTTGGCCTCCCGGGGTAGTTCGGTGTGTCTCTGAATTCACGTCTGAGTCTTCCGCCCACCAGCTACGCGCACCCGTACCACTAAATTTCAGAGGACCTTCGCCGCTCGTGACCGACGAGCACGCCGACAACATTGCTATTGGTCGGTCTTGCGCCTACAGTTAACGCATGACTGACGAAAAAGCTCTGCTTGATGAAGATCGCGAACATCGCTGGTTGCTGATGAAGGTGATCTTTCGAATGACTCTCTATTATGCGTCGCTCGCCGTTTTAATTGCGCTCATTCAGTGGATTCACCCGGGTTTTATTGATCAACTGCCGTTAGGCGGTGTCGTACAAATCGCAAACAGTGAAGGAAGTCCTTTCGAGCTGCAAGGTGCAGCAATGAACACCAGCGCAAATGATTTTGAAGAAATTGCCACGCGTAGCCGTCAGACTTTTTTTGGCGAGAAGCCCGACTGGTGGACCATGGCGCGGTCACTGCTGTATGCAATGACCTGTACCCTGTTGCTCATGATCCCGGTGTCCTGGGTGTACAAGTCCATCCATGACAGCAGTGTCTCCGACCACTCCCTGGACGAGACCACCATGGTGCTGCCGGCGGTAGTCGCAGGCATCGTGATCGTTGTCCAGCACTCGCTGGCTCTGGCCTTCAGCCTGGCAGGGATCGTTGCGGGTGTGCGGTTTCGTCGTGCCCTCAGCGACACGTTTGACACTTTGTTTATATTCGTCGCCATCGGGGTGGGCATTGCTGCCGGTATCCGTTCCGTGGAAATCGCGCTGGTGCTCACCGTGTTTTTCAATTACGCAACGATCATGGTTTGCGCATTTGGTGATGGTCTGGAGTCACAGTTTCTGGCGCGCAAAAAACGGCGTAATCGCGAAAGAAAGGAAGCGGAGCGCGCAGCTCAGCGCCCGGATGTTGACAACTTCTAGACTGCTGGCAAATATTCTCGGTACAGGTTCTGTCCGCGCAGCGTCTTGTTCGCGAGACGCAGGGACAGATCGCCGCGCTCATGCCTTGATCTGCTTTTGACTTATCTGTTGCGCCGGCAAGCCGCCTTTTTTTATTCCGCAAACAGTTTGAGCATTGCATTGCGCCGGCTCAACAGTGCCCGGATGGCTTTGCGATTGAGCCACTGTCCAAGTGCTTCCTGCAAATTGTCTTCATTCAAATCAAGCAGTGCATTACGCATGCCCGGCGTCAGGGTGATGGCTTCGGCCCGCAATCCGCGCGGCAGCTTACGGCCATTAGTAAAAGCGCGACGGTGGCTGGTTTGAAACAGCTCCCAGGTACGCTGCCGGAAATTTACGTTATCAACGCTGCGGCCAGTGTTTGCGATCAACAAATCAAACGCATACATCAACTGCAGTTGCTGCTCCATCGGGCACCAGCCACTGATACCGATACCCTGTTGACTGCGCTGTGCTTCCGATATGGCATCCGTGTAACGCAACTGCAACGCACCGTTGCGATCGTCGACTTCGCGCGCCACCGTTACCGGCACCAGTTCAAAACCCAGCAACCGATCAAGTGCATAGGCAGCGAGCTCCTGCGCACCGCCGCGGGCCTGCGCAAAATGCTGCGCCTGTACCGTCACTCCGTTATGCGATATCTGTACCTGGGAAGCGGCAACGCCGTTGGCCTTATGCACGGTTTCGATAGTGCCGCTGGATAACAGTTGTTCCAGCGCGCCACGGCTCAGGCCGTAAGCATGTGGATAGCGGCTGCGCTCCGGGGAAACCTGTTCGCTCGGGCTTAGATAATGCACGATTTCAGAATCACCTTGCAGCACCAGCGCTGCCGGGCGGCCCGAGTAATAGCTCACCAGCATGCCGGTATCAAGAGTAATCAACTGGCCGTCGTGCATGCTGTGCACGCGCTTGTCAGGGCTCGTGGTATGCCCCACGACTGCCTTGCGAGCGCCCAGATTGGCAAGCGCCGCGTCAAGAACGGGTCGTTCCAGAACCGGCCGGCACAAAACGGCGCGGCGATACCACAGTGGACCATCATCGTTCAGCACCGCGGCGTCACTGAGTTCGATAAACTCCTCCAGCTTCGCAAAAGTGTCCGGGTGCAGCGCAGCCAGTTCGCTGTCGCTTTGCTCCTGGAGTTGTTCACAGGCTTCCATACGTTCCTGCACACACCCCGATAATTGCGCATTTTGCATGACGCTTTTTGCCAAAGCACCGGCATCCTGACTCTGATCGTCCGGTAGTGCACCGACGCTGACCAGCTCCTGCCACAGTTCAAGGTAGCGTTTGACTGTGTGCCGGTACATATGATTGACCTGGTCCAGCGACATTGTTGTCATCATCGGCGGCAAACCGCCGTGCGCAAAGGCAACATCGTTTACGGTTATTACCGCTGGCAGCGACAGCAGCCAGGCGCCATAGGTTCCATCTGTAGAAAAAGCCTGTCGGTGAGCAAAATAGCCGCGTGGATAGCGTTCGTCAAAGCGCTGACGGCTCGCTTCGTCCGACACAAAAGTCTCTTCACTGTCCGCCAGAAATTCCCGATAGGCAGAGTCGCGCATCGCACCGGTTTCGTCTGCAGCAAATGCCGCAAATTCCTCCCTGGCCACATAGCGCAGATCACCGGTCAGATTCATGAGCTCGTGATTGCCGGCAACCACATGCACGCGACCGCCTGCAGCCCGCGCTTCACGTTGCAGACGCATCAGCAAATCCATGGCGTCACGAGACTGCGGCCCCCGATCCAGTATGTCACCCAGGCTTACCAGGTGAGCCGTACCGCCAGCCCAGGTTAATCCGTCAGTGATAATACCCGTACTTTTCAACAGTTCTACGAAAGCCGGATGGGCGCCATGAATATCGGGTATGACGATTATGCGTTCGACGTTGTGCCACGCCCAATCGCTGTGAGTGGCGGTATTGGCCCGGGCGGCAGGCCCGCATAATGAAACCACGAGCGCCGCAGTCAACAGTGAAAAGAATCGCTTCCATAAAACTTGGTTAGCGCCCATAACAACGATCCGTGATTTCATTTTTAAGCCGTTTGGGGTTATCCAGAATCGCGTAGAACTTTTCGACGTACTGAATGGTTTTCTTTTTCAGGCGCTGCGATAGCTCGGGCGAGTCCGCAAACAGTGAGATAATTTCACCACGTTTTTCCTGAAACTTTGCAAACGTGGGCGCCCACACCTCCGGTGCTTTGCAACGTCCGCGAAAGTAACGTTTGCGCACGGACTTTATCGGTAGTTTCTCCGGCGGCGCGGCGTACCCCGTGTTCACCAGACCGGACGCATCGAAATCATACGGCACCGGGATCAAACCATGCGTCGCATCGGCCGGCCCGATAATTTCGACGTTGTGGCAGCAATCTCTCCCTTCGGGTCCACGAATCGTGGAATAGTCATTGTTGGCAATCAACAACTGGAATACTTCGACAAGCGCCGTTTTTTCTGGATCGAGCTGCCCTGAATTCAGCTTGGGAACATGATGCACCTGCAGACCGCGCCGGGCCGCCAACCCCTGTTCACTTTCGATCAGAAAGGTTAAATGAGTCCAGGGTTTTTTCTTGCCATTACTATCCACATACTTTAACCGCACCAGGCGCACGCGAAGACTGTCATCTGTGAGCACATTGAGCGCCC
>JABDLQ010000439.1 GCA_013002925.1 Gammaproteobacteria bacterium
TCTGGGCGCGGCCAAGGCGCTTTCTGATGAAGACTTGTTACCCAGCGTCATCTCGGGATCGAGTGGTGGTGCTTTTGTGGCGGGTGTACTGGGCACGAATACGCACGATGAACTGCAGTATTTCTTCGATCCAGCTAATCTGGTTGTTGAGGCCCGCCGGGAGACTCGCTTTATGGCTAACTTATGGCCATTCGGCAGCAACCGGCTTGATATCAAGGATTTGCAGGAGATGCTGGAGCGCTCGATACCCGATGTTACGTTCGCCGAGGCGTTTGAAATCAGCGGCCGCTGGATAAACATTTCAATTGCGCCCTATGAGCAACATCAGTCGTCCCGCCTGTTAAATGCTATTACTTCGCCCACAGTTTATGTGCGCAAGGCCATCGAGGCATCCTGTGCAGTGCCCGGTCTGTTTCCGCCGGTGGTGCTTGAAGCGAAATCAAAATCCGGTCAGCGGCGTGCCTATCTCCCTTCGCGGCGCTGGGTGGACGGTTCGGTAACCAATGACTTGCCTGCCAAGCGTTTGGCCCGGCTTTACGGGGTGAACCACTATATTGCCAGCATGGTCAATCCGTTTGCATTGTGGTTTGTGCAAGACCCCAAAGACCGACAGGGAATTATTTCGACGGGGCTCAACGCCATGATTCGGTCGTCACAGGAATGGCTTAGAGCGACACAACCGCTAACGAATAAACTGGTGCGTTCCATGCCCAATATCGAACGGGCATACCGCTCCTTTTATTCACTGGCCACACAGGAATACACGGGCGATATTACTCTGAGACCGCGCTCAAGAATTTTTAATCCCGTGCGATTGCTGACACCGCTTACTGAAAAAGAGTTGATGGAACTGATTCGTGAAGGCGAGCAGGTGACCTATCCAAAAATTGAAATGGTGCGTAACTGCACCAAAATCAGCCGCACGCTACAAGAGATTCTCAGGCAATACGATCAGCGTGCCTTGCGTTACTCGCATCGCGTCTTGCGATCCAATCTGGATGGTAGCTCCGGGACAGCCGCAAAACCAGCTGCCTGATTCTCGCGGGACACGGGTGTGGATCATAACGGAATGTGCATTGTACCGTCAGGATCGCATCATCGTATTCTGGATGTCCGCTGGAGCTGATGTATCTGTAGTTACAGTGTTCACGCGCTTGCGTATTGGTGTTCGCTCAACTGATCGGTGCAGTTTTTTGCGGCTATCCATGTTCCGGTGAAAAACGTTATTTTCGATCAATATAAATGCGATGATCCAGAGAAAAGCATCCCAAAAATCAATAAACTCGCGATAGAGTCCCAGAACACGGCAATCAGAGCGAGAAGGGAACAGAGCGCAATCGCTGGTATCAGTCTGTAGCGAGTTTGCTGAAAGAATCTGTGGTCGGCTGGCGCTTTCGACAATGGCCGCTAACGTGCAGGATCTTATGATGGCGCGGATAACCCCGACGCATGCAGGTAGAGTATATCGGTGGCCAATGTAGCTGCCGCCAGCGAAGTAATATCAGCATGATCAAACGGTGGGGAAACCTCGACAATATCAGCGGCAATGATATTCAGAGCGCTTAAACCACGCACGACTTGCAGCAAATAAGCGGAGCTCAAACCGCCGGCGACAGGGGTTCCGGTCCCGGGCGCAAAGGCAGGATCGAGACAGTCAATGTCGATCGTCAGATACACTGGCATTTTTCCGCAGGTTTTAACAATCTGTGCAATACATTGGTCGGCACTGTGAGCATTGGCCCAATTGGCATCCAGGACTTTGTACGGGTGATCTGTAGTCTCATAGTCAGTACGGATTCCGATCTGAATGCTGTGACGGGGTTCGATGATGCCCTCTTGCAGAGCACGATAGAACATCGAACCATGGTGAAATTCGAGGGTCGTTTTTTCAGTGTCTGCATGCGCATCAAAATGCAGTAGCGCAATCATTGGATGGGTCTTGGCAACCGCGCGTAATAAGGGCAATGACACGAAATGGTCGCCACCCAGGCTCAACAGAAACTTGTTCGCTTCGGTGACAAAAGTCGCATGTTCGATTACCTGATCAATCATCGATTGACTGTCGCCAATGTCAAAATCGAGATCTCCATAGTCGATGGCATGAAGCCGCTCATGCAGGCGAAAGCCCCAGGGCCAGCGTTGCTGTTCCCAACGTAGTATGGCGCTGGCCTGACGAATTCCATTAGGCCCGTAGCGGGTTCCTGGTCGCGCCGAAGTGGCCATGTCATACGGGATACCCATGACGACCGCGTCAACGTTTTTTGTGAGTTTGCGCGTCAGCGGCAGGCCAAGAAAAGTAAAAATATTTGCGTGAGTATTGGATTGGCGGCCAAACAGTTTGCTGGTCATTGTTTTGCTTCCATAGTAAATAGACCTGCTCATTTTCAGCGCTTGTACCAGGCGCACAGAGATCAGACCATGCCATTGTGTTATTAACTATCTAGTTATTCAATACATCCGGGTAACAGGTCCGGGCTCAGACCCGCATTCCGGTGGAGGTTTAGGTCCGGGTTTTGGTCCGGTTCTGTGTCATGTTCCGGGCCCGGGGTCCGGGTCGTTGCCGCATGGGCATGCCCCGGGTTCCGGATGCGGTTCCGAGCTGGTATTCAGCACAGCGCTGAACGCTGCAGGTCGCCGTGTTGGGAGCACGATGGATGGACCTGTGGTTTGACTACATGATTGGCAATCCGAAGCCCGGCTCAGAGTATTAGCGGGCTACATCGATGAAACCGCTGCCCATGTAGCGGTCATATTGACAATAATGCTTTTTGTCTTCTAAGGCACCAGCCGTTGGTCCGGCGACAGTGCAGCTTCAGGTCATTGCTCAATCTGCATGGCTGGCAGGGCGATCGGTTTTATGTTGCCAACAGGCTCGTGCGAAACAATCAAATATTTTCTGATAGTCCGGGTTGGACATCACCTGCCACTCCGGATGCCATTGCACGCCCAACATGAATCGCCTCCGGTCGCGCAAACTGAAACCTTCAATCAGGCCATCGTCCGCAACACACTCGGTTTGCAAGGAATTCGCCAGTCGATTGATACCTTGCTGGTGTAAGCTGTTTACCATGAGGGTGCGTTTTTGCAAAGCTGCGTACAAAACGCCGTCGCGTTTGAGTGTTACCGGATGCACAGGGGCATATTGTGCATCAAGGGGCAGAGATTTATCCTCGCGGTGATCCATAAAATCTTTTTCCCGGTGTACGAACTGATGGAGTGAGCCCCCTAACGCTACATTGATTTCCTGGA
>JABDLQ010000448.1 GCA_013002925.1 Gammaproteobacteria bacterium
TGGTGGTGCGCAACCTGGTGGGCGAAGTCAGGGTGTTACCCGCGCAAAGCAATGAACTACGAATAGAATCCACGATAGTTGCTGCCGATAAAGCCGATTTGAACAAAATCGAAATTATTCAGCTGGAAGAGTCAGGGCAGATTGAAATTCGTACGCGTTACCCGGTCGAAGACTATAGTTATTTTTATTATGCACCCGACTACCGCAATTCCACGACGAACACGTCGGTGCGTTATCAGGGTGAAAAAGTCGGCGTAGGCAGCAAACGACGCAACAAGAATGCCATTGATATTCATGTGGACTACGTTATCTATTTGCCACGCAGGGCGGAGCTCAAAGTTGCACTTGCCGCCGGTAAAATCGATGCCCGCGATGTCGATGCGGACCTGGGTCTGGATACCAAATCCGGCGCCATAGGCATCACCAACACCCAGGGCGTAGCGATTCTGGATACCGGCTCGGGTCAATTGACGGCAAGCGCTCACGTTGGCCGCCTGTCTCTGGATACCGGTTCGGGCGACATTACCGCAAGCAGCGTCACAGGCGACGTCTACGCGGATACCGGGTCGGGTGGGATTGAATTGCAGGATATCGTTGGCAACATCACCGCAGACACCGGCTCGGGAGATATCACGATCACACAAGCTAACGGTAAAGTGTCTGCTGATACCGGCTCAGGCAGTATTGAGCTGGAGGGGACTACCGGTTCGGTCAATGCAGACACCGGTTCCGGTTCGATAAAGCTGGTCGATTGGCGCGGCGGTGAGCAGCTGTTGGTGGATACGGGCTCTGGCAGTGTTCGGGTGGATGGCGATCTGGGCCAGGTCGAGCGACTGGACATCGAGACTGGCAGTGGCTCCGTGCGGGTATTTACCAGTACGGTGCCTTCTGTACGCCTCGACATTAGTAGCCGCACTGGTATTGACGTTGATATGCCGCAACTATCAGAGGTCAAGAAATCCCGTGGGCGCTACCGTGCCCGCATTGGCGAGGGGGCAGGTGTGGCCTCCATTGAAACCGGCAGTGGTTCAGTCACTTTTAAACTGAAATAACTACCTGACCGATTGGCCCGACCGATTGGCCTGATCGATTGATCAGGCATCGTCCGCCCCACGGGTATCCCGGATTGCTGGCTAGCTTGTGCATTGCCGGGACCTGCGCCGGGCTGCGACAGCATGCCGTGTCGCTTTGTGCCGCAGCAAAAGGCGTAACGTGTGCTTAGTCCGTGCTAGCATACCTCCTTCGATAATATTGATGGAGTGAGTTATGCCTGTGGGTGCCAGTAGAGCGTTGCTGATCGCAGCTTTGAGTCTATTTATTGGGGGCTGTGGTGGCGATGATAACGACGATAAACAACAAAGCATTGCCTATGCCTCAACGTATGAACCGCTGGCATCAGATACGGTTTTAATCACCAATGCGCGCGTGTTGATTGGTAACGGGGAAGAGATCGAAAACGGGTCCGTGCTGATGCAAGACGGACGCGTGGTCTCGGTGGGCAAGCGTATTCGACTGCCACGGGGTGCCACTGAGATAGATGCAGAGGGCGGTTGGGTCACACCCGGACTCATCGATACACATTCACATCTGGGCGTGTACGCGTCACCGGGAGTAAGAGCACACTCGGATGGCAACGAAATGACGAACCCTGTGACTGCTGAAGTGTGGGCCGAGCACTCGGTCTGGCCACAGGATCCGGGGTTTGCCACAGCGCTGGCAGGGGGAGTTACGTCTTTGCAAATACTTCCCGGATCCGCAAATCTGTTTGGCGGGCGCAGTGTGACTTTAAAGAATGTACCGTCCCGAACCATGCAGGGGATGAAATTTCCCGATGCGCCGTATGGGCTCAAAATGGCTTGCGGGGAAAATCCGAAACGGGTCTATGGAGAAGGCAAAGGCTCTGCACCCGGCACGCGCATGGGCAATGTGGCCGGATATCGCAAGGCATGGATCGCGGCTCAAAAATACCAAAAAGATTGGAAAGAATTCGCGAAAAACGGTGGTCAGGAACCGCAGCGTGATTTGCAACTGGAAACGCTCGCGGGCGTATTAAACGGTGAAATCCTGGTGCATAACCATTGCTACCGGGCCGACGAGATGGCGGTGATGCTTGATGTGGCCAAAGAATTTGGCTACTCGGTAACGTCATTTCATCACGCGATCGAGGCTTATAAAATTGCTGATCTGTTGGCGACATCCGGGACCTGTGCTTCGATGTGGGCCGATTGGTGGGGGTTCAAGATGGAAGCGTTCGATGCGGTGCGGGAAAACATTCCGATGGTGCATAAGGCCGGCGCTTGCGCGATTGTGCATTCCGATTCGCGATATGGCATTCAGCGGCTTAACCAGGAAGCCGCTAAAGCCATGGCTGCGGGTCATCGGGTGGGCCTGAAGTTCGCACCGAAGGACGCGATTCAATGGATTACCAGGAACCCGGCCAAAGCACTGGGTATTCTGGACAAAACCGGCACACTGGAAGAAGGCAAACATGCCGATGTGGTGGTATGGAGTGGCAACCCGTTTAGTGTGTACAGCCAGGCTGTCAAAGTGTTTATTGATGGAGCACTGATTTACGATCGGGAGGATCCGTCATTGCAACCTGTTTCGGACTTCCTGTTAGGTAATCGCGCCAACCACGGAGGGCAGGAATAATGAATAAACTGAATGCCATCATCATGGTGCTGTTGCTGGGGGCTGGCGTAATGGCCGGTGCCGAAACTGTCGTTATCAAGGACGCCAAAGTTCACAGCTTTGGTGCACTGGGAACCATGCCCGAGGCGACCATCGTCATAGTCGACGGGGAAATCACTGAAATTGGCCGGCAGATTACGGTGCCGGATGGCGCCACTGTTATTGATGGCGCCGGTAAAGTGGTAACCCCCGGTGTGTTTGACACGGCCAGTTCACTGGGGCTTGCCGAGGTCGGCGCAGTCGATGCAACCGTCGATAATGAACAAACTATGGGCTATGGCCCGGCATTTCGTGTTGTTGACGGTTTCAATCCACGCTCTGTTGCAATCACAGTCAACCGTATTGAAGGGGTGACCCGCGCACTGCTGGTGCCACAACCGGACCGCGAAGGGCATGTGCTGGCCGGTACTGCATCAGTAGTAAATTTCGGCAGTACTGCTGCATTTGTAGAACGTGAACAAGCGGCCGTCGTTGCCATGCTCGGCGAAGCGGGTGCAAGGATGTCGGGTGG
>JABDLQ010000407.1 GCA_013002925.1 Gammaproteobacteria bacterium
GTTTTTCAACCAGAACATGGCAATTGTTTCGAATGGCACACGCAACCAGCGAAGCGTGGCTGGACGGCGGAGTTGCAATTTGTACCGCGCTCACATCCGCAGCTTTTATCGCTTCTTCCAAATCCTCGTAAACATTTGCTACTTTCCAATTGGCAGCAAATTCTTCGGCCCTCTTGCGGTTGGTATCAACCACGGCAACCAAAGTAGCATGTGGCTCCGTAGCGAGGTGGCGGGCATGCATATTGGCAACTGCGCCGCAACCTACAACCGCAACCTTGTATGGTGATTTAATCATAGTCTGTTGTTTCCGTTTTCAAGAGCTGCGCTCTGGAGAGCGCCGGAATTTGAGGGATGGTTTGGAAGATAAATAGCCACGCCGAGCCCTGCCGGGCTCTGCCGAGCCGAGCGAATGATACTCAGCCAGATGGTGCAACGCAAGCAAGCCGGCAGGACATTGCGCAGCGCTCTGGCGGGAAGGGAATCTTTGACCGTTCCGCCATTCACCCCAAACCTCCGGTCACGGACGGCCTGAAACAAATGAAGAGCACCGCCTTCGTTGGATATAGACAAACCCCACAATCCTCATGCGGAAAACTACAATAACGAAATAATAATGTGTTTTATGGCAGTGTTTTCATTACCTTACGGGCTAGCACCAAATCCTGGTTTGCTTCGCCCGCACGCTTCGATTAACCATTCCGAACCACCCGCAACCTGCGGCAAATGACACTCGACGTCAGATTGTTTGCCTTTGAAACTGCGCACCAAAATCATGCCTAACTTTACACAAGACGCGAGTTCCTGCGGCCAGTCCTTGCGACCGTCCGGAGGCCTTGATTCACAGTTCGCCGTGAAAAACGTAGTGCCGAAAGCCCTCAGAAATCTGAAATCAGAAATTTTTCTGCACGACAGCTTGAATGGAATTCATGGCATTTTTGAATACTATGTCGAACGTGTATTTTGAGCTAAACAGCTCGTGCCCGCGCAACCCCATTTTCACACGGCGCTCTGGATCATTTACCAGTTGTAAAATACGCTGCTCGAAGGCTACCGAATCATTGGCGTCATAATTTAGCCCACACTGATTATCATCGAGTAATTGGGCCATCTCACCGGTGAGGCTTGACACGATCGGCAATTGTCCCGACATGTATTCGAACAATTTGTTGGGCATTTGCATTTTCGCATCGGCCCGGTACGGCGCCAGTGCGATATCCGAAAGTTTCATCAGGGCCGCAACTTCGACGCCCGCAACCCAGCCGGGCCAGATGATGTTTTTGCAGTCAGAAGACAAGGTGCGAAAATGTTCGTCCAGAACCCCCTTGCCACACAACACGAACTGTACTTCTTCCCGGCCCTGCAGACGCCGTGCGGCTTCGATAATTGGCTCCAGCTGAAAATATTTTCCAATGGCACCAAAAAAGCAGCAAACCGCATGATCTTCCCGGACGCCGCGCTCTTTCCAGACTGCCATGGCCTCGTCCAGTTCCTCCGGTGAATACCGTGCGCGGCCTTCGTAGCCAAGAGGAAAGACAAAATCCAGGTCTGAGCGCGGGCGCTTTGCAAAACTCAAAGCATATTCAAGAAAGTTGTTTGATACCGAGCAGATCGCAGACGCCGTTCTACACGCGAAACTCATATCGCGATACATACCGTGCAATGCGATGCGCACCAACCATCCCATACCGGTGGGCGCAAGATCGACAAGTTCTTCGGGCCACTGATCCCTGATATCCAGAATCATCGGGACTCCTGCCCACTCACAATATTCGGCAACCTGCCTGGCAATTTCCGGAGATGGCACGGTGGCAATCACAGCATCAGGGCGTTTTCGGGTACGCGCAATCCTGGCAAAATCGTTTGCGAATTCTTTTTGGTGCAGTACCCGCTGCAAGGATATTGAGCTTTGATAGCCCCTACCTGGAATGACATCCAGAATGACGCCGTTGTGATTGATCTCCGCCGGTTCTGATACTACATGCTGTCGGGTTTGATGCGAGAATCCCGAGGTCCACCAGCGTACGTTATGTCCGTTGTCTAAAAGATACGTACTGAAGCACCCGTAACGGAGCAGGCGTTGACCCTCCTCAATGGGCAGAGGTTCACCAATTTCAACTATCCAGATATCCACTATTTAATAAGCTGCGCCGGTGAGCTAACTACCGGCGCTCCCTGCGTGGCGACCGTTTACCGCCAAATCACTCGTGCCCGCAGACCGGGCGGTCCAGTCATCGGTCAATAAGGACCCGACCCACCACAAAGGGCCAGTCAGAAATACTCCTGGGTCGAGAAATGGTTGAACTCGCATAAATTGCTTACCCCGAAAAGAACCCATTGTGCCGGGTATCATTGGGCGGCGATATTTCAGACGATTAACCGCGCAAGGATAAAAATCACGCTGATGGTACGCAGCAACATTGACCAAAGCAAGCGAGTGAAGGATCCACCAGGATAAAGAAAATACCCGAGCACAAAAGCGGCCAACTGAGAGAACACCCGCGCTTGTTTCTGATTGCAATACTGGTGGATTTGAATCAGTGTCGGGCGTGGTCCGACTGAATTTCCTGCTGCATCACGATACAACGTGCGCATGGATGGCCTTCGACCGTCGAACGAAAAACCATGCTCACCAGTAAAAAAACGGCCACCGAATCGGTGGCCGTTTTCTTTCAAGACCGGAGTCTGATTTTGAATTAACTTCTGATTGTTCAGCCTGTGCGTCGTGCCATGCCAACCAGGCCCAGCAAACCGGTGCCAAACAGCCAGACAGCGGCCGGAATGGGTATCGGTTGAACAAAAATAGACACATGGCTTATCGCACCCATGGCCGGCCAGAAGTTCTGCAGGTCGAGATCTTCCTGACCATCCCAGCCACTGATATCGATCAGGTACCAGCCGGGATCCTGATCTCCGTCCTTGGCCAGCACGTAACAACTCGTACAATCGATGGTATTCGGTCCATCCCATGTTATCAGCGAGTCTTCCGGGTCAGTAGGAGTGTTGAAGAATGCGGCAGAATAGTCACCGGAAAATGATCCGCTTTCACCGCCACCCACATTCTGCTTGTAGACTTCTTCAATTCCGGGGTACAGGGCCTCAATTGCTGCCAAAATAGCGCTGTTGCTGTTTTCCGGTCCCGAATCGCACGACAATGTAATCCCGCACTGTGCAGGATCAATAACAAGTGCAGATGCCGTTGCCGAACCGAACGCAAAAATCAGCGCACCGACACCAGC
>JABDLQ010000057.1 GCA_013002925.1 Gammaproteobacteria bacterium
CCACTTGCCCCGATGTGAATGGCGTATTGCGCCAGCAGCCAGGTTGCCAGGCCGCCGACAAACGCAATCACTAGGGTGACGCGGACAAATGTGCGGTTGCCCTGAAGGCTGACGAGACCGCCCAGTGCTGTCAGCCCCAGAGTATTGGAGGCCAGATGCTGAAAATTGGCATGCAAAAATGGTGCGCCAAGCAGCCCGTCCAGTCCTGCGATTTCACGGGGCACCAGGCCAAAGCGGTACAGCCAGTCGGCGCTGATGAGATTGAACACATGAACCACCCACATTATGACAACAAGACCAATCAGGCAGGTGAATCGCTGAGTAAACGTTTTGCTGTGTGATTCGGGCACTGGCTGGACCATATTTCGAGATGACAGAACAAGCCTAATACGCATCGCCGGAAGTTGCAGATCGAATTCGGTAAATACTGGTTGTACAGGTTCCAGGCGCCGGGTTATTCACGGGTCGGCACGGGGCCCGAATTTTGCTATTGTGCGGCGCTGACAAACGTGCTGAACGCGAAGGGGAAAGTGAGCGTTATCCGCAGAGCTGCTCGCCAGGGCCTGAAGAGTACTAAAATGTGTTGTAAAAACATCAATATATTCAAGGCAGCGGCAGAATTGTGAGTCACACCACATTATGTTGCCGGTAAATTGGTCGACAATGAGCCCGACAGGTTGACCACAAATGTGGTTAGCGACGAGCCGTGTGATAATTCCGGGTCGTGGGAGGCGATGCTAAGCGGGTGAACTCATTGAAGTTTATTCTGTTTTTACTCTGCCATGACAAGGCATTTCCTGATAAGCTAGGCCCCGATTGTGTCCGTTATGTTCAAAAAACCTCAGTGTGGTGAGTAAGTTAATGAAGAAATTTTGTTCGCGCTTAATTTTGGCGGCTGTAAGTATCTGGATGGTAAGCGTTTCTGCAACCCTGGAAGACGCACAGACGCTGTATGAGCAAGGTCGCAATACCGAAGCACTGGCGGAAGTGGAACGCGTTCTTGCGATGCGGCCCAAAGATGCCGAAGCGCGTTTTTTGAAAGGCATCATTTACGCGGAGTCTGGCGATTCGAGCGGTGCAATTGAGGTGTTTGCCGGACTTACGCAGGACTTTCCGGAATTGCCGGAGCCCTGGAATAACCTGGCTGTGCTGTTTGCCGAAAACGGCGAATTCGACAAGGCCCGTGAATCATTGCTGGCTGCTATTCAAACCCATCCCAGTTACTCCACAGCTCATGAAAATCTTGGTGATCTTTACGCCCGAATGGCCGGCATGGCTTACGATCGTGCACTGGAGCAGGACCGGGGTAATGAGTCAGCGAGATTGAAATTGTCGGCGGTTAATGGGTTGTTCGCCGCACCGCGAATTCCGTCAAGTGATCCGCAACCGGCAGCGACGGTAGCTGCTGCTACACCGCCGCCAGTACAGCAACCGACTGCGACTGAACCACCCCCTCAAGCCGCAAGTTCTACAGTGCCGCCGCCAGCGGTCGAGACCGAACCGGAAGTCAGCACGCCAGAGCCTGCCCCAACTCCGGTAGTCGCGGCAACGACGACGGCACCCGCACCCGTCAGCCAAACGCCACCGCCCGCAGTTGAGGATGCCAGTGAAGACTTGGTTGCGGCGGTAAGAAACTGGGCCGCGGCATGGTCTGGGCAAAATGTTGATCAGTACCTGGCCAGTTATTCTCCCAATTTCACGCCCAGTAACGGTGCAAGTTATCGCGCCTGGGCCAGCTATCGCCGGGAACGACTGACCAAACCAAAGGTTATCGAAGTGGAATTATCTGATATCCAGGTGGAACAAATTGACGAGAACACGGCGACAGTCAGCTTTGGTCAGAAATATCGTTCCGATAACTATCGCGATGAAGTCACTAAAACGTTAACATTAAACAAAGCCAATGGTTCCTGGAGAATTGTAGCTGAAGTATCTGAATAGGGGTCGGATCAAAGTTGTGACACATCCAATCAGAACATTTTTCATAGCGGCGTTGATGATCATAGGGATGGGGGTCCCGATCGCGAGCACGGCCCCGGCGCCCGGGGGCGAACGTCTTGCCATGGTTGACATCCCGGCGGAAACAGCGCGGGTGCTGCAGCCGATGCCCACTCCCGAGGAATTGCTGCTGCGCTCGTTGCAATCCTTGCGGGCCGGCAATACTGATCTGGCGCTGACGCACGTAGATCGCCTCATCGATCAAAAACCTACGTTTCGATTGGCACACCTCGTACGCGGCGATATTCTCGCCAGCGTTAGTGGGCGCATGCCCAGCATAATCGAGGCTGACAAGAAGTACCGACCTGACATCGACAATATGATTGCCGAAGCGCGCCAACGTATCATTGGAACTTCTTTCAAACCAACTGACACGGTACCTGCGGCGCTGTTGCAGCTTGCTGATCATCACCGACACGTGGTGTTCATCGATACCGATTTATCGCGCCTTTATTTGTTTGCGAATCAGGATGGTATTCCGGAATTGGTTGCCGATTACTATATTTCTGTTGGCAAAAACGGATCGCGAAAGCGTCGTAAGGGTGACAAAAAAACACCGTTGGGTGTCTATTTTGTAACAGAACGCCTGCGCGGCGAGGACTTGCCGGATCGCTATGGACCGGTGGCCTTCCCGGTTAATTATCCTAACGAATGGGACAGCAGACATCGGCGCACAGGGAGCGGGATCTGGTTGCACGGGGTCGCCAGCAAGTCTTATAGCCGTCCGCCTCAGGACAGCGACGGATGTGTCGCTCTGATCAATGAAGAAATCATGAAGGTTTCACCTCTCATAGAACCCGGCAGGACACCGGTGCTGATCGGCAGCGGCGAAGACTGGATAGATTATTCGGAGTTACAGCAGCGTCGTGACGAAATGCGTGCGGCCGTTGAGCAGTGGCGCATGGATTGGCAAAGTGGTGATGTTGATCGTTATCTGTCTCATTATGCCGAGGATTTTCAGGGCCGGGGTATGGATATCGATGCGTGGCGTGCCTACAAACGCAGAATCGCCAAACACAAAAAAGATGTATCTGTGGAGCTGAGTCACGTCAGCATTTATGGCTACCCCGATGAGCGCGATATGATCGTTGTGACTTTCAGGCAGCACTACGAAAGCAACAACTTTAATGGTAACGCCCGCAAGCGACAATACTGGCGCAAGAGTGTCGATGGTAACTGGCGCATAGTGACTGAAACCACTGCTACCATCGGTTAGAAATTAAACCCGGGCACATCTCGTAGCCGATAAATCCGCGTCCCACTCGTCACGCAATCTCTCTATGCGGGACCCTTCTGCTATCTCAGCTGAAGAACGACGCGCTCGTCATGCCTAACGATCTTTTCTAACCCGACGGTCCGATCGGCAGCTGCTTTGCGCGTGTGCAAAATGTTGCTTGCGGGCATGTTAGGAATGATTAAATTGATGCATTGCACATTCTGAAATCACATTGAATTAAACAAATTTTCAGCCATCGGGCTTTATCGGGTTTAAGCAAAATTTCATTGTGTCGTAAACGTTGCTGGCGTAAGCTGTTGCTCAACTATATAAAACAATTCGTTGTTCTGGGGGATAGATTATGCACCGGCTGGCCATAACGATTATCTTGTCACTGGCTGTGACTGCTTGTGATATCTTTGATGATGATGACACACCCGTAATACAAGCCCCATCGGTGAATGCCGGTGCAGACCAGACCGTCAATGAGGGTGCTGCGGTCACACTCGATGGCTCGGGGAGTAGTGATCCTGATGGGACGTTGACATCCTATGCGTGGTCACAAACCGCAGGTCCAAACGTTGCGTTGACCGGTGCCTCTACGGCGACGCCAACATTCACAGCGCCTGCTGTGACGGCCACTACTACGTTAACATTTCGACTGCTTGTTACGGATAACGACGGTGCTGTCGGCATTGATACGGTGAACGTTACCGTTAACAATACGGTGAATGCGGATCCCATGGCGAACGCTGGCCCGGACCAAACGGTAGTTGAGGGCACAGCGGTTACGCTGAACGGCTCAGCAAGTTCCGACAGTGACGGTAATATCACCACGTATGCCTGGACACAGACCGCCGGTGGCATGGTCGCTTTAACCGGTGCAAATACCGCGATGCCTACATTTACAGCACCGATGGTGGCAGCCAATACAACATTGACCTTTCAGGTTACCGTGACCGACAATGCCGGCGCTACTAATTCCGACACTGTGGATGTCATTGTCACCGATACTCCGAACATGAACCCCGTGGCTAATGCCGGTGCCGACCAGATGGTTACCGAAGGTGCTGCAGTTACACTGGATGGTTCAATGAGCAGTGATGCGGATGGCGCAATTGCAGGTTTTGCGTGGGTGCAAAGCGCCGGTCCCATGGTGGCGCTGACCGGCGCCAATACCGCGATGCCTACCTTTACCGCACCAATGGTCGCAGCAGATACGACTCTGACCTTTCAGGTAACTGTGACTGATGATGACGGCGCAACAAACGCCGATAGCGTAAACGTTGCAGTCGCCAATGTGCCGAACATGAATCCGGTCGCCAATGCGGGTGCTGACCAGACGGTGGCAGAGGGCACTGCGGTCACACTGGACGGGTCAATGAGTAATGACCCGGATGGCATGATCGCAACGTTTGCATGGGCGCAAACCGCCGGTCCCATGGTGGCCCTGACTGGTGCCAACACGGCGATGCCGACCTTTACTGCACCAATGGTGGCGGCGGATACAACCTTTACCTTTAGCCTGACCGTGACTGATGACATGGGTGCAACAAACACAGATTCGGTCAATGTTGTTGTAAGCAATGCGACAATGAACGTCACCATTAGCGGCAAAGTGACCTACGATCACGTCAAGCACAACATAGTCACCAACGGTTTGGACTTTACGACGACGACACAAGACGCGGTACGCGGTGCTACCGTGCAGGCGCTGGATGGCGCAAACATGGTCCTGGCAACAACAAAAACGGATAACCTGGGTGACTATTCGCTTGTCGTTGCTGCCGGAGTACCCGTAAAAATTCGAGCGCGCGCGGAAATTATTCAAGTGGGCCCACCCTCCTGGGATGTGCGTGTGGTCAATAACACCAGCGCCGGTGCAGCATATGTTCTCGATGGTGCTTTGACAGATTCGGGAACAGTCAACAGCACACGAAATCTGAACGCGGCATCGGGTTGGAACCTGGGCACCATGTCATACACTGCAACACGGGCAGCAGCACCGTTTGCGATACTTGATTCCATTTATGAAGCGGTAACAAAAACGGCAGCCGTGGATGCAACGGTCGTCTTTCCTCCCGTGTTGACAAACTGGAGTGTTAACAACCGGCCCGCAACGTGCGCGGGTGGCAATGCGGCCGGGTGTATTTCAACATCTAACTATGACACGACGGCGATTTACATTCTCGGAGCGACCAATAACGACACGGATGAATTTGATGGTCACATCATTGTGCATGAGTGGGGCCACTATTTTGAAGAAAAACTGTCACGTTCAGATTCAACCGGTGGTATGCATGGGGTTGGTGATGTCCTCGATATACGCGTCGCTTTTGGTGAGGGATTTGGTAACGCCTTGTCCGGGATCATTACCGGCGATCCCAGCTATCGCGATTCCAGTGGTGCCAATGATGCTGCAGGATTTGAGAGCAATGTGGAAACGAACAATGCTGAAGGCTGGTTCAGCGAAACCACGGTACAGGCGTTGCTTTATGATTTGTTCGATGCCACGGCGGATGGCGCTGCTGATACGATAGCATTTGGCTGGGGTCCACTCTACAACGTGTTTGTTGGCAACACGTACAGAACCACCGCAGCACGCACATCGATGCATGCGTTTTTGCACCAGCTAAAAGCCGATAATCCAGGATCCGCTGCGGCGATTACGGCGCTCGCTGCCGCCAGCAACGTGAACGGTACGGATGAGTATGGCGCTGGTGAAACGTTTCTGCCACCAGGCACGGTAAATGCTGGCGATATACTGCCAATATATACTGATATCGACAGCATGGGCGTCGCGGTGCAGGTGTGCAGCATCAACCAGCACGGTACCTTTAACCGTCTCGGCAATCGTCAGTTCCTGCACCTTAATATTGCCACCGCTGCGAATTATATGATTCAGGCGAATGGCATGGGCGGTAGTGATCCGGACATGGTTGTGTACAAAAATGCCACAATTATTGCCAATGTGGATAATACCGGCAACGCGACGACAACACAGGCGTTGACACCAGGAGTCCACATCATTGAAGTATACGATTTTTGCAATATCCAGCCTGGCATGGGTGGATGCCCTGCCGGTGGAAACGCCCGAACCTGTATTGACGTAACTGTCACACGAATGTAGGAAACATGACATGAGAATCAATTTGAAAATGACGAGCACTTACCTATTCATCGCTGCGACACTTATTGCTTGCAGCACGGGTACGCCGGAGGTTGCCATGAGCAGCGGCAAAATTTCCAGTAACGAAGGCAAGCCGGGTGCGCCCGTTAGCCTCGCTTATCAGTTGCCTGCGGCACCGGCAGTGGGAGAAGAGAGTGAGATCGCACTGACATTCACAATCGACAGTGCAGTTGATGATGTCGTGATTACCATGACAGGTGCAGAAGGGCTCAAAATAATGAACCCGGAACGCCTGACTCTGGGTGCACAAAAAGCGGGCGCTGAGCATACGCTGACCATCAAGGTTCTGCCGTCCGAGTCCGGTCTGCGCTTTGTCAATCTTTTCGCGGACACTGTGAACGGCTCACGCAAACTACGGCGCACATTTGCTGTACCTGTGGCAGGCGGTGGCGATCAGACCCTTAAAAAAGGCAATGTTGATCAACAAAAAATGCCGGATGGTGAAGATGTCGTTATTTTGCCAGCCGAAGAAACGAATTAACGTATAAACAAATTAGCGTGTCGACTGGTCTTTTTAGTTGAAGGTTAGCTGAAAGTTAGATTACTGGACACCACGATGAGCTTCATTGACACACGGGTGCTGCGTCAATGCCGCACTTAAATGCAAGCACGGATTCTCATCGACTGTGCAAAACTCATGGTTTGAATTCGTGCTGACAGTTGGGGCATTGAACAAGCTCAGCTTCTTCGCTCCTCATTTCTCTGACCATGTCACGAAGTTTTTTTGCTTCTGCAATTGATTCTTTTAAAACTTTCTTGCGTCGTTCTTCCTTTGGTTTTTTGAGCTCCGCTTTTAGTTTTGCCCGATGCCGCTCAAGTTTCTGTTCGAAAACGCCGAGAAACGCCGTGATTGTGTGCTGACTCATTCTTACTCCTTTTTTAATTGTGCTTAAAGAGGTTCAGATTCGTAAAACAGCATCCAGAGTTCGACCCTGTGCAGGTTGCAATAAATAACAATGCCCGGCACGTTTGCTGATCTGCGGCATTGTACAGGAAACTCGTCGGGTGACGAGGCTTACGGACGGTTTCGCGAGATCGGTTTGGTATGACGTGAAGATCCGTCTGAACTAAACCATCACAATGTGCCGGCATCAGCAGCATTTCTCATCGGCGACCAAGGCGTCATCAAGTTTTCGCATGTCAGTCCAGACCGATTGTGCGCGCTTACACCCGGAGGTGTTGCCTGCGACGGCCGGCACCATTAAGCAAGCTGTGTCAGCGAGCGGGGCGCAGCTGCTGGTTCAGGCGGTCAGGTAGAGGATCACTAAGGTGTAAGCGGTAAATAAAACTGACAACCACTTGAACCAGCTTGGTCTCACGATCATCAGTAGCATCAAGCTGCCGCCAAGCACTGGAAAAGCAATCGATGGCAAAGGCGGGTTTTGGAACATCGTCAGGTTTACGTATGGTCCGACTGCAAAATAACCGAGCATCGACATTGCTGACACCCGCCCGAGTGAACGACTGTGCGCAAGAAAATCCAGTTCAGTGTCTTCTGATATGTCGAAATCTTCAGTTGGCAGTGCAAGTTCGGCAGCACCATAGACAAAAATTGAACCGATCACCAACGCGAAAAAGTCGACAATTGTCCAGTCCGGGACACTGCGCAGCTCCCAGCCGACCCACCATAATTGCAGGATGTAGATAAAAATACAGCTACCCCACAACATTGTTGCCCAGTGATAGGTCACCCGGTTATGGGCACGTACCAACAGGGCGGCGGTATGCAAAAGACGCGCCATCGCCAGGCCGAGGATAATCGAGATTGCTATGAAAATGTATTCGTGCTGCGTCATGCATGGCAACATGCCAGTGTTGCCGTGAAAATACAAATGCGATGCTGAGCGCAAGCGATGCAGGCTGTAAAGAAATCGCAAGAAGATCTGGCACGTGGTGGCCTGCCTTTTAAATGATGTCGGTGTTCAGGTTCCTGTTGACCTGAACCTCAGTCTTTGATGTTATCCTCAGCTTTCCGGCGATGAATGTGACACGCGCACTCGCATCGGTTGTGGTCATTCTGTTTACACTTTCGGCGTGTTCGTCGAAATTAACCGAAGATGTTATTGCTCAGAAGGCTACTGGTCCCCCGCACGGTTATCGTGAAGTGAAGATAGCGCTGTGCAGTAGGGGGAATCGATGGCATCGGCAGGATGTGTACGTAAAAATAGATGTTGCGTTTGCCGACGAAACGCAGTTTACGCTATCGGAACTCAAACGGTTTTTATTGTCTTGCGCAGTCGTCGCATCTCGCCGGCGAGTGCATCAATGCGTTGCAATAGCAGCACACGTTCATCATGGGCGATGTTTGCCTCGACACGCAGGTTCTTTTGTGCTTCCTCTTGCATGGACTGCATCGAATTGACAATCAACGCAATGAAAAGGTTGAGTATCGTAAATGTTGTTGCAATGATAAACGGAATGAAAAAGACCCAGGCGCCGGGATGCTCCTCCATCACTGGCCGTACGATACCCATCGACCAGCTTTCAAGTGTCATGATCTGAAACAGGCTGTACATTGACGCACCAATGCTGCCAAACCACCCGGGGAAATTCTCGCCGAAAAGCTTCGTAGCCATGACTGCAGCGACGTAAAACACCAGCACAAGTACAGCGACAATCGATCCCATGCCCGGTAGCGCTTTGAACAGAGCGCCAACGACAGTGCGCATTTGTGGCACCACCGACACCAACCGCAACACACGCATGACCCTCAATGCGCGCAGTACGGCGAGAGGACCAGTTGCGGGCAACCAGGCAAGCGCTACAATGACGAAATCGAAGATATTCCAGCTGTCCCGAGTGAAGCGGGAGCGGTAGACCCAGAGTTTGAGTCCGATTTCGATGGTAAAAACCCATAGCGCAATACTGTCGATCGCAAGTAATGCTGGTCCCGCAACAGCCATCGCTCGTGGCCACGTCTCAAGGCCGAGTGTGATCGCGTTAATAACGATCACCGCTGTCACCGTGGTTTTAAAGTAACGCGACTCTACGGTGCGTTGTAGAATCGTGTTGAAGTCACGAACGCGCTGAAGCGGAACATCCATCAATGTCAGGGCGCCGTCGCCATGCCGTCACTGATTAGCAGGTCCTGCACGCGCTGATTTTGGAAATGCCTTGATTTGTGCACTTTTCGTTTCACGGCACGTTTGGTTCTTTTGACTCCTTTGCTTATCGCCGCGTATAAATCCTCATGTATTGTTGCCACTGTCACTTCCTGTCGATTCCGCATTTGCACCCGGATCAATACTTTCTTGTCCACACCACCCCGGGGTCCGTTGGCATCCGTCAAGAAGACATCGACAGCGATGACGGACTCATCGATGCGGGCCAGTGCGGTGCGCAGATGTTCGCGGGCGAACCGGTCGATTGCTCTTGTTAATTCGAAGTTCTGTGCTCTTGTTGTGATATTCATTGCCATCTCCTGCGTTAAGACCACACCCAGCATACCTGCACCGATACATCGGTACAGTCGAAGTATTCGATATTAAACATCGGATAAGACGAGCTTTGGAATACATCGTATAATTCGATGTTAATGTTTTATATTTACGACTTATTCGATGAATGGGGGTTTGATAGTGTAAAACGCGGTTGGGGCTCGACCTGGCGCAGGGCCCATTTTGTCTATGAGGAAGTCATGCCGGTTACAGCTTTAAAGAATTTTTTGCGTTTGGAGTCGTCAGCGGGAGTGTTGCTGGTTGTCGCAACGATCGTGGCGCTGCTGGTCTCGAATTCGCCGCTGGCGCGACTATATGAGCAGTTGCTCGATGTGCCATTCACTGTTGCGCTTGGCGATCTCGGTGTCAACAAGCCGTTGCTGCTGTGGATCAACGACGGCCTCATGGCGGTGTTCTTTTTCCTGATCGGTCTCGAAGTCAAGCGCGAGATACTTGAGGGACAACTGTCGTCACGCGATCAACTGATTCTCCCCGCAACTGGCGCGCTGGGTGGCTTTATCCTACCGGCCGCGATCTATGCAGCATTTAATTGGGGCAACCCGGCAACGATCGATGGGTGGGCGATACCTGCGGCGACTGATATCGCTTTTGCGCTGGGTGTGCTGATGCTGCTGGGAAACCGGGTGCCTATCGGTTTGAAAATGTTCCTGACGTCGATTGCGATATTCGACGACATCGGTGCAATTGTGGTGATTGCGATTTTCTACACGCAGGATCTTTCATTGTTCGCGTTAATCGCCGGCAGTGTAGGTGTCGGTAGTCTGGTTGTGCTCAATCGCCTCGGCGTTACTCGAATTTCGGTTTATGCAACGATTGGCATCATTGTCTGGCTGTGCGTACTCAAAAGTGGTGTCCACGCAACTCTTGCCGGGTTTGCAGTGGCTTGCACCGTGCCGTTACGAACACGCGACGACGGTCCGTCACCCTTGCGACAACTTGAGCACTCGTTACATCCATGGGTGGCCTACATGATTCTGCCGCTGTTTGCGTTTGCCAATGCTGGTGTGTCATTTTCCGGCATCGACGCTGATGCGCTCATTGGCCCTGTTTCAATGGGCATTGCTGTGGGCCTGTTTGTCGGCAAGCAGCTCGGTGTCTTTGGTTTTGTGTGGCTCACCGTCAAGCTGGGCCTCGCATCGCTGCCGCACGGCAGCACCTGGCGTTCTGTTTACGGTGTTGCGCTGCTCACTGGAATTGGCTTTACGATGAGTTTGTTCATAGGTTCACTGGCATTCGAGCGTGGCGCCTTTGATCATCTTGCCGCGACACGAGTCGGAGTGCTGGTCGGCTCCATCCTTTCTGCTACCGCGGGCTATCTGCTGCTGCGGCGCGCATTCGAATCCCAACCACATACGGTGCCCGCTGGCGCCAAGGAGGGTATTACCCCATGAGACTATTTTTAATCTGTACAGCAGTTCTTGGCTGTCTGCTCGTTGCGCCGCGCTCCGCGGCTATTGAGCCACTCGGTGCGGCTCAACTCAAAGAAATCTGCGCGGGCGCGATGGAGAATCCCGACAACGTGGAATCGCGTCTGTGCATCTTCTACGTGAAAGGATTTCTCGATGGTGCGGTTGCAACGGACGGTCGTGTGGCTGAAAACGTCGTCGCGGAAATCGAAGCGCAGGACAGCTTTACGCGGCGTGTAATGAGAACCCGGGTCGGCAGTCGTCTGAAACAGTTTGGGCCTTCAGTTTACGCAGAGTTTTGCGTTGGACAGCCCGATCCAATTGCTGACGTCGTTCTGCACGTCATCGAGGAATTGGATCGTACGGACAACCTTGAACGCACACAGGCGCAGACTGTCGTCTACTCCTCTTTGCGTCGCCACTACCCGTGTGTCGCGGAATAAAGTTTGTGGGACAGGATGCTCGGAAACACCAATGTACGTTACTTCGGTGCGGGCTGATATGATGACGGTGTGCGCCATCTGAATTACAATCATTTGCAGTATTTCTGGGCGGTGGCTCGCGAAGGCAGCATCGCCCGGGCGTCGGAGTCCCTGCACCTGACGCCGCAGACTATCAGCGGGCAGCTTAAAATGCTGGATGAATCGGTTGGGCAACCGCTGTTCAACCGCGTCGGCCGGCGCCTCGTCTTGTCCGACATGGGGCGGCTGGTGTTCGAGTACGCGGATGAGATTTTCTCTGTTGGTGCAGAGCTTGCGACTGTCGTGCGCGGCAATCACATGAGTGGTCACACGACGCTGAGTGTGGGCATAGTCAGTTCGATGCCCAAGCTGATTGTCGAACGCATTGTCGCGCCAGCGCTGATGGCAGAGCAACCAATCCGTGTGCGCTGTCATGAGGCTTCGCTCGAGCAATTGCTGTCGGAGCTTGCAATCCACAAACTCGACCTGGTGCTGTCAGACCAACCGGTGCCTGACGGCCTCGGTCTCAAAGCCTATGATCATCGTCTTGGCGAAAGTGGCATGTCGTTTTTTGCACAGCGAAAGATTGCACGGCGTTATCGTAAGAATTTTCCGGACAGTCTGAGCAACTCACCAATACTGCTGCCCTCCCAGCATTCCGCACTGCGTCGTCGCCTCGATGACTGGTTCGAAAAATACGAGTTGTCGCCGCGTATTGTCGGTGAGTTCGATGACAGTGCGCTTCTCAAGGCGTTTGGCGAAGCAGGCTCGGGGATCTTCGCGGCACCGACCGTGATCGAAGCAGAGATATGCCGCATGTACCGAATGGCTGTCATCGGCCAGACTGAAGAAATTCTGGAACGCTTTTACGCAATCTCCGCGGAGCGACGGCTCAAGCACCCATCGGTGGTGTTAATCACAGACACTGCACGTGTTGATCTGTTTGGGTCCGGTCCCGGCGAATAGCGGCCCCGGATGATCGCTAAACATCCTGACCCGGTGATGTTTATATAGCGGGACTTATACTGTTCATGTTACGGTTTTGTATAGGTTAAAACTTGACAGTATAAGAAGGCTTTGTATGACCAAAATTTCGAATCAGGGCGACAACAACACATATGGCATCGGCGCCGTTGCGCGACTGACCGGATTGTCGGTGCACGCCCTGCGTGTCTGGGAGCGCCGTCATGACGCTGTCGAGGTCAGGCGGTCCGACAGCGGGCGGCGCATGTATACCGCTGCCGATGTCGACCGGCTCACATTGCTCAAGCGTCTTGTTGATCGCGGCGAGACGATCAGTCAGATTGCCAGTCTCACGGAGCAGCAACTGCTGGCGCGTTTCGATAATTTTGAGCGCCAGTCAATGCAACGGCTTGATGAAAAAAGTGGGCACTGCCGTGTAGCAATCTATGGGGAGTTCCCGGGGGTGGAGTTTGACGAAGCGCTCGTTGACATGGAGATTGTGGCGCGCGATTCCCGGCTCGAACAGTTTCGTGTTGACGCCGCAAAGGCCAATCCTGATGTGCTCGTGATCGAGCAACCAATGGTGACGACAGAATCCCGTCGCCTGGTATCCCAATTGCGGCGCGAAAGCGGTGCTGACCGGGTCATTCTCGTCATTGGTTTGGGCCGTCGTGAAGATGTGCGGCTGCTTGGTGACGCCGGAGCGATCGTGATGCGTGCGCCGGTGTCCTCTGATGAAATAGCGCGCGCAATCGCCGGGCCCGGAACAGCGGCTAAACAGGGTCGCGTCAGGCAACGCCCCGCGACAGAATCGGGAGAGAAACTAAGCGAGGTGCCGCCTCGACGCTATACCCGCAATCAACTGGGACGACTCGCTGCCGTGCAAAGTACGGTTGAATGTGAGTGCCCTCACCACCTGGTGGAGCTTGTCGACAGTTTGACTGTTTTTGAAGAGTACAGCGCCCACTGCGAAAGTCGGAACAAGGAGGACGCCGCGTTGCATGCGTATTTGCATAGAATCACTGCGCAGGCACGCGCGTTAATAGAAGAAGCGCTTGATCGCGTGGTCCAGGCCGAGGGGCTGGATCCCGGACCCGGTTGAAGCGGTTCGGTTTGGCCGTTAATTAATTGATGGCATAATGTATATATTTTGTCTATATTAATATTTGACAAAACTTAGACATTTAGATAACCTAGGTGCTGTTCAGGTAATAAATTAGCACCCGGGAGGGGTTATCAAATGAAAAGGTCAATACATAAGCCACTGACATTTCTGGGCTTGTTGCATGTAGTCATCGGTTTTTCGTTGTTTCTG
>JABDLQ010000002.1 GCA_013002925.1 Gammaproteobacteria bacterium
CATTCCTGCTCATCACCCCCTGGAAGCAGTATGTAACCCACTGATTCAATTTAATCCCCGGGTTTATCCACGGATGTTGTTCCTCCTCAATCCGTTGTCAGCTCCGATGGGGCTCCCGCGCCAGCGCAGATGATCGTCCTGCACCAGATGCTTCTGTGGGTGTCCCCCTCTGCCTAAGCCTCTGGAGGGTGTCCCGACTCAGGCAGTGTCCCGCCTCCGGTGGCCTTCCCACCTCAGCCCCGGTGGCCGTCCCGCCTAACGCGCTTCCCGTCTTGGGTGCCGCTGTGGTCACTACTGTAACCGCATGAACCAGATAGATATTTTGTCTTATTCTCGGTCGATGCCAGATCACGCTCCGCCGCGCCTCCGTGAGTGATTTCCCCTCTGCACACCCGTCTGCGTGATGCGTAGAGTGACTGTTATCGCTCATAACTACCTTTATCAATGCACACATTTAGCCGCCGGGGAGAACTTTTAGCATGCGCCGTTTGTTGCAACTTTATTCAACCATTTTGTTGTCAGGACTGATCTGCGTTACCGCTCATGCCGGCACAGCGAGCACCGGTGCATCTGGCACCAAGTCTGTCACCGATACCGTAGCGGCATTGCACGCAAAGACGATTAACGCCCGTGACCTGAAGACGCTGCACTACATGGAAAACGCCCACGGCCAGCTTGAGGAGTGGTCGAACCGGCTGTTGTCTCGCCTGGAAAACGGGATGGGACCACGAGGCAAGGACCCGGTGCTTGATGGCCGTGCTGATCTGCAGGTGCAAAAAATTGCGATTACCTATGCGTCATACACGCACAACGATGCGCTCAGCGAAACGCTGCGGCACGTTGCACAGGCCCACCGTACGCGACTGACAGCGCTGCAGAGCATGGTAGACGCCGGCCCTGATCGCCAACAATTTGAATTACTGAGCGACTCTGTCAACGAGTTAATCACTGAACTACGAACCTGGAGCGAGAAACGATGAAAACCAATAAAACCTGCTGGCTGTCAATGCTTGCCCTTTGGCTGCTGCCACTGCATGCAGTGCATGCCGCTACACCCGAAACGGGAACGGTCTCCGAGGCCTCACCTACGGTCACCTGGACTGGTGGACCGTTTGCGACCTCAAACGGAGGCACCTGCAGCCCAGCCACCACCGATACCGACCCAGGTTGCGATAACTTTTATCTGACCGTCGAAACCCCGTCCTTTAGTTCGTTTAAAGTCATCGTATCGATGGACTCAACCAGCAGCACTCCGGAGGTAGACGACTATGACTTGACCATCTTCGATCCCAACGGTCTGGAAGCCGGCAGCTCCGGTTCCAGCGGTTCCGCCGAGCAAATTGCACTGGTGAATCCTGCTCCCGGAGTCTATCGCGTCGAAGTTACCGTATTCGCCGTTACACCCGGTTCCACTTACGGTGCGCAGGCCGTGATGGTTAACTCGGTTCCGGCACCACTGGCAGGTGTTGCGCCAACGGAAGAAGCGTCCATTTTTGCCACACCTACGTTGATGGACTCGCAGCTGCACACCGGCGAACCCTCAATAGACGTTTCACCGGTGCTCCCACTTGACGGAAGTCGTCCGTTAATTGTTGGTGACGCACCCTGGGGAACGAGTAACGCAACCAGCCTGTGGTGGCGCAGTCGCGACGGGGGTGAATCCTACGAACTGGTGCAGGATCCACTGGCCGCACCACGCCCGCGTCCGTGTGAGGAAATCGACGGTGGCGGTGACTCGGATACAACCATCGATCGCAACGGCGTCATTTATGTCAACGACCTGGCAGCGCTGATTAATATCACTGTCGGCAACTCCAGCGACGATTTTCAAACCATGAGCTGTACCAAAGCCGATGGCACCAATCCGCTGCAACCGATCCAGGATCGCCAGTGGATCGTCGCCACTCCCGATGCTGACGGCACGGGCCCCAATGTCGACGCCTATATCACTTTCCGGCGTGGCCTGATCAGTGGTACTCCGGTTACCGAAACCGCAATTCAGATCTATGCCACCACGGATGCCGGCGCATCCTACACGCCAGTCGGCGAAATCACCGATTTCTTTGGTTTCTCCAACAACAAAGTATCGCAAACCGGTAACCCGGTGGTCGATCACAGCGGTGGTGCCCGCAACGGCACACTCTATCAGGCTTACTATTTAGGCAACATTGCAAAAGTTGGCCGCTATACGCCGGGTGCGGGTACGTTTGAAGCCCTCACGGTCGCCATTCGTGACAGCGACGTGGGCAACGTATTTCCTACATTGGCGATCGATCAGGCCGGCAATCTGTACTACGGCTGGATTGAAGGCGGCTCATTTGACGTGCATATCGCCACTTCTACAGACGGTGGTGATACCTGGTCACAACCTGTGCGGGTTAATCTGCCCGGCGCATCGGATCTTGCCGTGAATCCTTACATGGTTGCCGGTAGCGCCGGTCGCGTTGCTATTCTTTACAACGCGACGGACAACGCACCGAGTCCTGACGGCGCCGACGGGCAAGTATGGAACGCCTATTTGTCGCAGTCCATCAACGCGCTGGATGCCAATCCCGTCTACGTACAGCACAAACTCACCGATTCACCGCTGCATTTTAATTCCATATGCACCAGTGGCCTCGGCTGCAGCCTGACGGTACCTGAGGGCGATCGCTCGTTGCTGGAATTTAACGAAGTGGATATTGATGAATCGGACGGTTCGATGGTGTTTATCTTTGCCGACAACGGCCGGCATGCGCAGGCACCGGTGGATCCGGCCACGGAAATTCCGCAACCTTACATCATGACGACACGGCAAATTGCCGGTCACAGCATGATCGCCGGCAAGACCGTGCAAAATACCATGCCGCGGGAAACCCAGGTGACAGATCGCCAGGGCGACGCTACCTATCCAAAAGCCGGCACAGCCGAGGGGCCTAACCACCCGGTACTTGATTTGCGTGCCAGCCAGTTGGTGGGCACGGCGACCGGTGTTCAGGTCGTGCTCGAAGTCGATGACCTCACCAACCTTGCCGATGCGCTGAATGTCACCTACGGCACCGGTGATCCCCGCGTCACGCAAAAAGCGGTGTGGGTTACACGCTTTGAAGTGATTTATGAAAACGCTGCTGGCGATACCCGTGAAGAAGTCTATGCCGCCGGTATCGACTATCATCTGGCCACCGGTGGACCCGATTGCTGGTACGGCACTGTGGGTGTGGCACGCAACGCGACCAACAGCATCAAGCGCTCCGAGTATGGTGCTGCCGATGGCGTCATTACTGGAAGCAGCTGTATCTCGGGTAACACGATTACAGTCGAAATACCCTACAGCTTCATGGGCATTGATCTCGCCGTCGATCCGCATCCGGAGTTTCGCTCGGTAGTGGGTTTTGCCCTGGTGCAGGCCGAAGCTGAAATTGATGGCCAGCCACTCAACGAAACCTACTTCAATAACCAGCGCACCGTCGATGCAACCAAGGCTTACGACTGGTCACCCAATGATTTGGATGTCGATGGAATCGCCGATGCAGCTGACAATTGCCCCACCGTATTCAATACGAGTCAAAGCGATGTCGATGGCGACAGCCTGGGTGATGCCTGCGATAACTGCCCGTCAGTATCTAATTCATTGCAGGAAGATGATGATGCCGATGATGTCGGTAA
>JABDLQ010000025.1 GCA_013002925.1 Gammaproteobacteria bacterium
GTCCAAACCGCCGCCCACACCCCCGTAAGCCACGCCGGTTAATGATGCCATACTGGTGTCAAACGTGGTCAGGTCATCGTGATTAAACTCGTGCAGGTGATGATGTCCTGCAGCTCGTGCCAGCACCGTCATTAGTTCGACAGCAGCATTGAAAAACCGCGCCAATCGTTCGGCCGCCAGATCCACTGGCAACCGCTGGCGCAAATGCGGCTTTTGAGTCGCGATCCCCACCGGGCAGTTGTTGGTGTGGCAGGCACGCATTCCCAGGCAACCAATCGCCTGGATAGCCGCGTTGGCAACCGCGACACCATCCGCACCAAGCGCCAGCGCTTTGGCAAAATCGGCTGGATGGCGCAGACCACCGGTGGCGATCAGCGTTACATCAAACGCCTCGCTGCGGTCCAGGTGTCGGCGAGCACGAGCCAGAGCTGGGATCGTGGGCACCGAGATGTTGTCCCTGAATATCAAGGGTGCTGCACCGGTGCCACCGCCTCGTCCATCCAGAATAATATAATCCACGCCGATCTCGAGAGCCGCATCGAGATCTTTTTCAATGTGTTGTGCCGAGAGTTTGAAGCCGATTGGAACCCCGCCGGTTTCCTCACGCACTTTGGAAGCAAAATCACGGTATTGGTTCAGGTTGGTCCAGTCCGGAAACCGGGCTGGGGAAATGGCAGCTTCACCTTCCGGAACATCACGTACTTCTGCGATTTTACCCTGTACTTTTTCGCCGGGCAGGTGTCCACCGGTACCGGTTTTGGCCCCCTGCCCGCCCTTGAAATGGAACGCCTGGGATTTATTCACTTTGTCCCATGAAAACCCAAATCGTCCGGACGCAAGTTCGTAAAAGTAGCGGGTGTTGGCGGCTTGCTCCTCGGGCAGCATGCCACCTTCACCTGAGCATATCCCGGTGCCCGCAAGCTCCGCTCCTTTTGATAGCGCGACTTTTGCCTCTTCCGATAGGGCGCCGAAACTCATGTCGGACACGAACAACGGGATATCAAGTTGCAAGGGTTTGCGGGCTCCGGGTCCAATCACCAGCTGCGTTCCAACCGCCTCATCATCCAGCAGCGGCAGTTTGTGCAGTTGACCCACGACAAACTGCAAATCGTCCCAATTCGGTAATTTGCTGCGTGGTACCCCCATAGCGGCTGACGGGCCGTGATGGCCTATTTTGCTGAGCCCCTCATTCGCCAGTTTTCGAATGAATTTGACATGTGGCTCATCTGACGTGCCGGTCGGGTCCTGATACATACCCTGATAGGCATCACGTTGATACGGCTGTGGGTGTTGTTTTGCCCAGGAAGCAATTTCATCGGCATCTACCAACACTTCGTCATCGTCAACCCAGGCAGTGAATTTTTCCAGCGTCTCGCTGTTGTTGTACTCGCTGATCCCGGTGTCGATGCGATAGTCCCACCCATGCAACCCGCAAATGAGATTGTCGCCATCGACGTGCCCATCCGACATCAGTGCGCCGCGATGCGCGCAGCGCCCGTATAGCACGCTGACAGCATCATCGACCCGCACAATAACCAGGTCTACGCCTTCAACCAATGCGTGCGCGGGCTGGCGATCCTCCAGAGATTTCCAGTTGGCTATGACAGTTTTATTCACCAGCTACAGATCCTCTAATTGTCCGTGGATCGGAACGTAAACTACGTTTTGAAAAGGAGTCACGACAACCCCTCAGGCCTGGATATATTTTCCCAACTCCTGCCTGGCAACCACACGCCGATGGACGGCATCCGGGCCGTCAGCAAGGCGCAGGGTTCGCATCTGCATATACATATGTGCCAGAGGAAAATCCTGGGATACACCGGAGGCACCATGGAGCTGAATCGCTTCATCGATCACCATAAGCGCGGTATTTGGCGCCACGACTTTAATCTGGGAAATCAGCACTCTTGCAGCTTTCACACCATGATGGTCGATAACGTATGCCGTTTGCAAAGTCAGCAGGCGCGCCATATCGATCTGCGTCCGACAATCAGCGATGATATCGTGGTTTGCGCCAAGTTCAGCGAGGCGCTTGCCAAATGCCTTGCGAGCCAGCGCCCGCTCACACATTAATGCCAACGCTTTTTCGGCAGCACCAATGGCACGCATGCAATGGTGGATGCGACCGGGTCCAAGACGGCCCTGCGAAATTTCAAATCCGCGCCCACGCCCGCTGATGACATTCTCAAATGGTACTTTCACGTTGGTAAAACGCAGGTGCATATGGCCATGCGGGGCATCATCCAGGGAAAAAACGTGCATTGGACGTACGATTTCAACTCCGGGTGTATCCATCGGCACCAGAATCTGGGAATGTCGGGTGTGTTTGCCGCTGTCGGGATCAGTCAACACCATGCAGATCAGAATCTTGCAGCGTGGATCGCCAGCACCGGAGATATAAAACTTTTCGCCGTTTATCACCCAATGGCCATTCTCCTCTACTGCCGTCATGGCAATATTTGTGGCATCAGAAGAGGCGACCCCCGGTTCGGTCATCGCAAATGCAGAGCGAATTTCACCCGCAAGCAATGGCTGCAACCATTCCTCTTTTTGTTGCTCCGAGCCATACCTTAACAAGACTTCCATATTCCCTGTGTCCGGCGCGCTGCAGTTAAACGCTTCTGCTGCCAACAAGGAGTGGCCCGTTGCCTCGGCAATGTAAGCATAATCAACCGCACACATCCCGGGGCCCTTTTCCGGTAAAAAGAAATTCCACAAGCCCTGCTCGCGCGCCGCGTTTTTCAGGCCGTCGAGAATTTCCACCATTCGTGGGGTGTGCTGCCAGCGATCGCCTTTGGCAACCTCTTTGAAATATTCACTTTCAACTGGAAGAACCTGTTCGCTGATAAACCGTTTGGCCCGTTCCAGCAACAGTTTGGAGCCGGGGCTGATCTCAATATTCATTTTGCTATATTTCCTGCAAGTGAGTGTTATCGTCGATGCAAAAAGACCATGTCGATATCATGGTACTTCTGCAAACCAGGCTACTGCCCGAGCGCTTTGAGCAGAGGTGTGAGCTTATGCAAATAGTGGTGCGATAAGTTAATTGACGAGCTGTATATCGGTCGACGTACCTGTCCGGCACTGATCGTTTGAACCGCACGACGATTTTGATGAAACTCAAGACAGTGATCATCCCACGGCAGACCGCAAGCTTCAATCAACCGTCTGGTCTCAGGCTCCTGATCCCGGATGAGCTGTTCATAGTCTATCGGTATCAGCTTGTGCGGAAACAGTCGCTCCCAATGGGACATCAGGTCCTGATACCGGCGGTAAAACAGCCCCAGTTCAGTTTGGTCGTAGGCGTACGCATGACCTTGTTCAGACAATATATTTTTATAAATAGACCAGCACGTGTCCACCGGGTCCCGGCGACAATGTACGATTTTAGCAGAGGGCATTAAAGTCAGAATGACACCGACATTAAAGAAATTCATTGGCAATTTGTCAATGATGCGGTCAGCAGCAGGTGCCAGCGCCTTCAGTCTGCGCAGGTACTGCTTTGCTATTTCCTGTCGTTGTGTATCGGAAAGTCTGCTGAAGCCGCGAGTAAAATCGACCCCGTCCCGTGACCCGCACAGGGAGGCCAGGGATTCCGGAAAAAGGTTGAGCTCCCCTGCCCCGTAAACACCGGGATGACTATCAAGAATCTGCTCCACCAAAGTCGTTCCGGAACGTGGCATTCCAACAACAAAAACAGGTGTTTGTTCACCCGGCGGCCCTTTTGCAATGCGACCGATAAAGTCGGATGAGAACAAAGCCTTAATGTTGTCAAAAACTTTTTTATCGTGTTTTGAATCGTATTCAAAAGTGCTGCGATAACAGGCGTTGGCCTGTGCAAAACAATCAAATGCAGCGGGATAATTTTGCAGATCCTCGTAAGCCTTGCCCAACCCAAAATTCAGGTAAGCGCGATCGAGCGGTGTGCATGTTTTCTGCTGCAGCTGTAACTGCATGGCCTTCATATCAGCATCATTGAGGATATGTTTTTTGAGGCCGGACAGGAGTTGGTGTGCTTTCCCCGACGCCGGATTGTGTTTCAGTGCGGTGCGAAACGATTGCTCGGCATGTTCCCGTTCACCCCGTTCATGATACGCAAGACCAAGATTGATATGTGCTTCGCAAAATGTCGGGTCAATCGCGGCAGCTCGCTGGAAATAGTCACAGGCCAAATCGTTACGACCACTGCTTTTCAAAATGCTACCGAGGTTGTTTAGCAAGGGTGCTGAATCCGGCATACGGCCCTGCAAATCCTGAAACACCTTGAGTGCCTCACCGCCTCTGCCGGTTTCTTGCAAAATCAGGCCTTTGGAGAACGCAATTTCAATCGAATCCGGATGGGCACGCGCAGCAGCATCAATCACCATGACCGCTTGCATAGTGTCACCCGTACGCAGCAAAGCCATTGCCAGGTTGCGCTGTGGCTCTGCCAGATGTTGATCAATCTGCAGGGCCGCTTTGTAGCACTTGATGGCGGAGTGATAGTCCATTGACTGCAAATACGCATTACCCAGATTGGCGTGCAGCGCGGCAGACCCGGTGTCACCAGTCAGCGCAGTCTGAAAGCAGGCAATCGCCTCCTGCAGCTTGCCCTGTGCCTGGTAGACATTGCCCAGGTTCACCCGTGCCTCGATATAGTTCGGTGAGTGCTCCAATGCCCTGGAAATATTCATAGCCGCCGTGTCTAACTGCCCGGTCTGCAGCGCAATGACACCCCGCCAATGTAATGCCACCGCGTTGTGCGGGTCACCGATGAGTGCCTGCTGGTACAGCTCATCCGCCTGCTCGAGATTCCCCGAGCTGTGTAGTCTCATTGCTTCGGCAACAAGGTCCGGCGTGGCGTCTTTTGAGTTATTTTTGCTGATGTAATGAGTACCGGCGACTGATTAAACTGGTTGCATACCGGTTTTCACCGGCGACCGCGAGCAGGACAAAACTCTTCCCTGATTATCCCATCTGTGAAAACTGTAAGCAAAAACGTTTTTGACGACCGGCCAGGATCGTGACCCGTTTGGCCTGTCGATGTCGACTGGCCTCTGTCGTTTCACGGTCAGGGGGAGTTGTGCCATGATTTTTGCAGCAACAGTAACGCAGCTGCGTGGATCGGCTGACTGCCCGACGCCATGCGATAATTTGTACCGGCATATAGACGATTATTTGCGTGGGCGCCGTAGACATGCGTGACTACAGACTCATATTCTGCGCGTGGCAGTTTGAGCATCCTCGATGACAATCTCGCTGTGTTGTCAAGGTTCACGACAGTGTGCCATGCCTGCCGTGTGTCGATGCTCAAAAAATGCACGCGGGAGCCCTCAGCAAAAACTCTCGTCTGATAAGCCTTTCGCACGTGTTGGGGAATCTGTATGGCTGTGGATGCAAGTTTTCCCGTGGAGCTCAATGTAATCAACTGCCAGCCAGCGCCCTTGTTATCGATATCCGGCATGACCACTACAGTGTGTTCACTGTCCGGAACAAAGACATCGACGAGAAAATGACGTGCAGCGGTTTGTGCAATGATGGTTGGTGCTGACGCTCGAAATGATGATGAATCGAGCTGGCGTGTCGCCCAGCGATAGCCCTGCTCATCGTCTTGCACCAACACTATCGTGATATGAGCTGGCTTATCCATCGTATATGCGACAATGAACTCAGCGTGTTCGGTCGACCACGAGTTCACGACACCAAGCTCATCGTCAAGGCGCAAAATCTTTTGACTATCGACGATTAGCCAGTGATCTCCGTCAAATTCAAGACCCAGCAAACCGCCCGTTGATTCCGGCAGATGTGCAAGACTATTGTGCCGAAGGAGGCGCGCTGCCATATCAAACTCCAGCAGCACTGGTGATTTGTTCTGATCATAGACCAACATACCGAGGCCACCGGAGCGTGTTGCAGCCAGCGGTATGCGTGACCAGTGCATTGTCCTGTCCAGGCCGGGAATTTCATGCATCGGGATGCTGGCTTGCATCACTCCCTCAGAGTCGGTGCGCACCAGCCAGGGGCCTTTATCAGTAGAGTCCGGGCTGTGGTCGGCAATGAGCCACACGTGCGACCCGGCAGCAATTACCTGATGAATTTTTCCGGCAGCGTAAAAAGACCGGGGTGCGTCAGCTTGCGACCACATGGGCTGCAGCGATGCGCCAGCAGTATCCTCAGGTCCGGCCTGAAGTGGTACACCGCAAATCAGAACCATGCCAATCATGAGCGTGAGCCGAATTCGGTACATCATATGAGCCTCCAGAGCATTGAAAACAGTGTTCATGAGAGGGGACAGCAATCGCAATATTGTACTTGACGATCCTTGTAGGCAGTTGATCCAAACAAGCGAATACCCCGATGAATCAGTTCCGACATATCTTCGCAATGTTCCTTGTCCTCTGCCCAATCCAGGCAGTCGCCAGGATCAGTAAACGGACATCCCGGGTATGCGGCAGAACAGACCGCTTCCATGTTGTCCAGCATTTGATCATCGCAGTCGAGCCGGTTTGCCCCACACGTCTGATAACAGACATCATGGCGATTGCACGGTAACGGATAGGACAGATCGGCAGCACTGAAAATCGGTGGAAATTCGTGCTGTCCGAATGTGGTTGGGATCGCCGCATTCGGTGGCATTCCCCCCACGGGGTCTTGTGGCGAATGCATGCCAAGCAACATCCCGGTAATAGCGGGTATCGAGCAACCATCGACATCATGGGACAGATCACTGTCCTGTTGTCGTTCGGGACACCTGGCATCATCAATCACGTCGTCATAATGGCTTACCTCATTGGCCAGTATCGGTGCATCGACTGTATCCTGACACACATTACCCTGGCCAAGATAGTCGGCGCTGACAAAAGCATGGCCTGGTTCGGAAGCTACAATTTGAACTGACGGTCCGACGTGGGCAAAATCATGCGGCAAAAAACTGATTGCGCCGTTGGAGCTCCATACTACCGAGTTTAGATTGACGTCGTTTGAGCCTGTTACACCGAGAGTAGCGTACCGGGATGCACATAAGTAAACTGGCATGCCGGCAATGTCCAGCGTGCAATCGGGCGGATCATTGGGCCCTCCGGGCAGACCGTAATCGCATGCCGCGCTGAGGCGATGGGCGATATTGGACAGGCTCGTCGATATCTGTACGCTGTCCTCCTGCTCCCGTTGTGTGTGTTCCGCACCTGCCGGGCTAATCGGACCGTCATGAGGCTCCAGCCCGGGACAGAATATGCAGTTGACTGCAGCCAGTTCAGGTGGCAGGAACAGAATATTAGATGGCGCATCAAAACGTTTCTTGTTGATATGCCCGGCGCCATCCCGACGGCCGGCCCCTTCTGTTTTTAATAACCTGGCTTTGACCAGCCCCTCATATTGAATAACCCCGGGTATGTGCAAGCCGTAGCCCGGAGTCAGATTCACGTGCCCGGAACCACTGTCGAGATGCACCACACCAAACAACGCAATAAATAATCGATTTCGTGTAGCCGTATCGAGACGACCAAAGTCTGCAGCATGATGACTGTTGCCGATCAGAGTCTGACCCGTCAACCGATCGGCGACTTCGCGTATATCCGTGCCACCAGGCTGATAGTTGTAGGTCCAGCGTTGGTCATTACCTGCACTCACCTGGTGAAAACGGCCCAACGCATCGTAGTCAAATCGCAAGAACCGGGGTCCGACTGCCAGTTTTTCAAGATCACCCTGATCATTGTAGGCTAGCGTATAGTGCGTACCATTCTGATCAATTCTGACCAGGCGTTCTGCGTCATCGATTGTATAGAGGGTGTGAGCGTCCGGGTCATTACCCGGCCCGGACCGACGGGTCTCAATCAGATTTCCGGCCGGTGAGTAGACAAACATTGTATCCCGGGCTGCTCCGCCGATAGTGCGACGCAAACCAACATCGTCATACGTGTAGTGGCGTGATTCTCCATTTGCATAGTCGATCCGCCGCAGGCGATGATTCGGTGTGTAATGAAGCCGCACCGGCGCTCCCCCGTCGATGGCGACTGCCCGGGGATTACCCGCACGGTCATAATCTATGTCGGCGCGTGTGCCATCACTGGACAATACGCTGACAAGATTGCCGCTGCCATCAACCGAGAGGTGCACTCCCATGTCGTGATGCTTTACACGGTAGCCGTCGGCGATAGGGAAAACCTGCACATGAATACTGCCGGAATTATCGCTGATGCGGCGCAAGCGCTTATGCTCATCATACTCGATCAGCTGTGTCTTTATCGCGTCACCGCGGTGGTCATGTACCTGTAGCGGCAAGCCTGCGCTGTTGTAAATGAATGAGTAAACAGGCGACCCGTTAATTTCTACCTGGTGGACCAGTCCGTTAGCGTCAAACTGAAGACGGGTCCGGTTTCCTGTGGCGTTCATTACAAATACTGTGCGTCCGTGTCTATCGTGGCCGTAGCGTAAAACTCCAGCGTTTTCACGACTGACGATAGTCTCCATTGTCACATCGGGCTCGTCGGACTCTGGCACGTAGCGAAAGCGGACCGGCGAAGA
>JABDLQ010000026.1 GCA_013002925.1 Gammaproteobacteria bacterium
CCGCTGGAGTGCGCAAACTTCTGGCGAACTTAAAAAGGTAATTCAACGCCAGCTGACCGGCCAGGAATTAAGTCTGCGCATCATGCCTGTGAGGTGATTGGTCATTGCGCTCACATCAACGTCAGGCTGCGAACACGGTGTCGCTCCGATGATCTTTCAACCGGATGATATGCGGGCAGGGCGGAGCAAGTGAGGCTGGTGCAAAGCCAGGGACGCGGCAAAAACCCCGTTAAACTATTGTCTATTCGTGCTGATCGTGTCCTTCATACCCATGGCTCCCGAAAATAACTGTTGTCATACCGACAACCCTGGGTCAGGAGCGGGGCAGGTGCAAGACAACACCAGAAAACTTAATCCTTTTCAGACCTGACTGAAATGTTGCCCAAGTGCCGATGCGCGTTTGCAAACCGGTCCTGGAGTTGGCACGTGCAACTGCAGCACAACAACAAATTCAGGCAGTAAGAGGTGCCTGTCTGATTATGGCCATAAGGGACATGCACTTTTCCTCGATGCTAACTGTTAACTGGACTGGTCAGGGTGTGGGGGGAGGGGGCATTTGTAGATTCAGATGCATGTGCGTCAGGTCAGACCTGTGCTGTTAGTCACATAATGCCGATATTTAGTCTGATAGCCTGTTCAGGAATTTTTCCATGGAACTCAGGACATGAGATCGATCGATGCGGCTTTCAGGCTCCTTACTGCTACCGTCGTGTGCTTCATCATTGTGCCAGCGTTCGCCCTTACAGACGTACTGATCAATGACCCAGGCAGAGTACTAACTGACGGGCATGTCATTGAAATCGATGGCATTAACAACACGATTGAAGCGACCGTTGGGTTCGATAACAGCGTTCGCATCGACACGTCGTTTGATGGCTGGCGGTTTTCGTTCGATAACGTTGGTGATGGCCCTTTACTCGAAGGGGTATATGAAGAGGCCACGCGTTATCCGTTCCAGTCGGTAGTGCGTCCGGGTCTGGACGCAAGCGGCGGAGGTCGTGGCTGCAACACGTTAACCGGACGCTTTGTCATCCTGGAGATACTCTATGGCGCTGGTGGTGACATCGATCGCTTTGCTGCTGATCTGGCACTGAAATGTGATGGCAGCTTTGGTGTTTTTCGGGCGAGTATTCGCATTAACAGCGACCTGCCGCTCATACTCGAACAACCCACCGCGTCGGCAGGCCGCGATCGAATTGTTCTTGAGCGAGACGAAATTGAGCTTAGCGCGCAAGAGTCTGTCGGTGGTACCAGCAGTATCGCAAGCTATCGGTGGACCCAGACCGATGGTCCAGCCGTCAACCTCTTATCTGCCACAAGCTCCGACTCTACCTTTGAGGCACCCACTGTGACGGGCGCGCCCGTGTTGCTCACGTTTGCAGTCGAGGTGGTAAACGACGACGGTCTGGTCGATACAGACTCGGTGGTCGTGGAGGTACGTGACCGCAGTGCGCCACGCAGTTCGCTGACCTACAGCAGCACACCATCCGATCCAGTGGGACAGGGAGCAAGTGCTTTTTTTACAGAGGATGATGGAGTGTTTGCTGGTAGTGCCGCTGACAGCGGCACCGAGGCCACGATTACATTCGCTGGCGACGAGGACTGGAGATTGGAATTTATCGCGAATATCCGCGAACCGCTGACGAACCTTACAGATTATCTCGTTGATTACCGGGTCACTCACCCGCATGTTTATCTCTCACGCAACACCGCCTCATGTTTCGAGCGCGACGGTACTTTTTATGTTTACTCTTACACGCGAGGGCCAAACCCTGATGTACTGGGAAGCTTAAGTGTAGAGTTTGAACGATTTTGCAATGGTAGTGACACGCAGAGACTGTCCGGCCTGCTCCACTACCAGTCTGTGCTGCCTGAAGCCAACGCAGGCGCGAGTCGCAACGAGCCGGAAAGAACCACCGTCAGGCTTGACGCCGGCATGTCAGTTGACCTGGCAGGGACGCTTGAGCTGTATGAATGGACTCAACTGTCCGGCCCGCCGGTCGTGCTCGAAAGCGCCGATGGCATAGTGCTGACTTTCTCCTACGAACTCGGCGACGAAGAACTGGAGCAAGCATTTGAGTTCCGGCTTATTGTCACTGATGAATCTGGCCTGGTTGATTCGGATACCGTTGCCATTACTATCGTCCAGGACAACGCGGCACCCGTTGCAACAGACGACCAGATTTCTTCGCATCAGGGGTACGTGATCGATTTTAACGCATTGGCGAACGACAGCGATGTCGATGGGGTCATTGATGCATCACGAGTCGCCATTGTCGATGCACCCTCTGACGGAATTCTCGCCAACGCCGGGGGCAATTTCACCTACATTCCGCCCTTATCGTTCAGTGGCACGACGACTGCAACCTACGTTATTTATGACAATGACGGCGCGCAATCCAATACTGCAACAATTACGTTCGAGGTTGCACCCGGGCCGCTCGCGATGTCAGATTCGGCGACTACAGAAGCGGGGGTCGCGGTGACAGTTGACGTACTCGCTAATGACGTGGCCGCGGGCGCCGCTTTTGATCTGGCAACCCTCACTATTGTTCAGGCACCAAGCGGTGGCTCAGTAACTGCGAACGGGGATGGTAGCGTAACGTATACGCCATTCGAGGCGTTTTCAGGCCTTGATTTTATTGGGTACGACATAGCGGACGCCAACGGGCTGCGTACTCCAATGACCTTCGCTTATATTACTGTGGCGCCATCGGCAAACGCACCACCGGCCCCGCCACCGGCTCCGGCTCCAGCTCCAGCTCCGACCCAAACCCAAACTCCGGCAACCACTGTAACTCAAGCGCCTGCCAGGCAAACTGAGGTGTGTTCAGATGTGAGCCCGCTCTCTGGCAAAGCCAGTTGCGGTGAAGGTTCGCTATCGCCGCTGGGTTTGTTTGCGTTAGGGTGCGCCCTTGTTGGCATACGCCGTCGTGCAAAATCAGGAGCCAGTGCTGAATCTGCCTGAGTGAAACCTGCTGCTGCCAGGCGCAACTTCGCCGGCGATAACGCAGGAATGTTGGTGGCGGCGGAGACTGAACCCCAAGGGTGCCACACGTACCTTGGGCGATGCAAAAAACCAGAAAGACTCTGTGGATGCTCCCGCCCCCGGGAAAAATTTACGCAGGGTCCCGGTTAGTGGGTCATGCATCTGATTCTGAGCCGATTCGAGTTTTGCGGTCCGGATAGCCATTAATAAACCCCTGCAATGCTATCCATTATGGACCGCATGCTGTGGGGCCGTTAAAAAATACGCTGATCAAATCAGAGTACTTTTCCCTTCACGATCGTTATTAATATGTTGCCATCAAGAATCGCAGCCGGGTCTTTGCCCGCCAATTCAAAAGGATCAATATCCATCACGGTCAGATCGGCCCAGCGGCCTTTTGCGACTACGCCGGTGCTGTTCTCGCGAAAGGCAGCGTAGGCTGACCACACCGTGTATGCACGGATCGCCTCTTCGATCGTGACTTTTTGTTCGGGATACCAGCCGCCGGGTGGTTGCCGGCGTTTGTCCTGCCGGGTGATGGCCGAATGCAGGCCATAAAAAATGTTGTGATCGGAGCCCGGATTGTCCGCATTGAAGGTGAGACGGGTGTTGGCGATTCGTAAGGATCGCCAGGCGTAAGCGCCGCTCATGCGGTGTTTGCCGAGCCGGTCTTCAGCCCAGGCTTTATCTTCCATCGCGTGCGGGGGTTCCATCGAGGCGATGATGCCAAGTTTGGCCAAACGCGGAATATCATCAGGATGAATGATTTGAGCATGTTCGATGCGATGCCTGTTCGCCCGGGTGGCTGGATATGACCTGAATACCTGTTCGAGAATGTCCAGCGATTCGCGGTTACCGGCATCACCAATTGCATGAATCCCGATCTGAAAACCGGCTTGCATCACTGTTTGGTTGAGTGCCTGGTTAAAGCCATAGCCATCACCGCTGATGCCCCTGTGCCCTGGCCTGTCGCTATAGTCTTCGAGCAAACGTGCGCCGCGTGACCCCAACGCGCCGTCGTAATACGCCTTGACGCTACGCGTAACCAGCATGCTGTCCGGGTCAGTATCCGGGCCGCGTTGGATCCACTCGTGGATCAGGTCTTCATCACGCAAGGACAACATCGCGTAGACGCGAATGGGTAAACGCCCTTCTTGTGCCAGTTCCTCCAGGGCCTGCATGGCGTCAGCCTTGACCCCTGCTTCATGAACCGTCACGTAGCCGTCCCTGGCCATTTGAGTAAGACCGGCGAGCGCGTGTGCTTTCATGGTCCCGATACGCGGTGGCGGCACGATATTTTTTACGATGTTGGTCGCGTTATTCAAAAACAAACCGTGTGGCTGACCATCATCCCCCAAACGCATGTCGCCACCGACCGGGACGCTGGTGCTTGCTGTTATGCCACCCCTGTCCAGCGTGGCCTGGTTCACCCACACCGCAAAGCCGTGCAGACTGAATAGCACGACCGGATGATCTGGGACGGCTTCTGTCAACAACGTTTTATCGGGATAACGATCGGCCCAGGCGCCTTCATCCCAGCCGACCCCGAATATCCATTCGCCTTTTTTGACAGTTCTGGCTTTTGCCACGACCAAAGCAACCGCTTCTTCCTCTGTCGCGACGTTGGTAAGATCAACCCGGCTGAGCTTGGCCCCCAGCTCAATAAAATGCGTGTGTGAATCTACCAAACCGGGGATCACAGTGGCACCGTTAAGATCAA
>JABDLQ010000028.1 GCA_013002925.1 Gammaproteobacteria bacterium
CGGTCATGACAGCGGCATTTTTTCCTGGGATGTCCTTTACGATCTGGGCAGCAATCAGGACAATAACTGGGCCAGGTATCTCGAGCGACTGGAACAGGCCGGTCATCCTCGCAAAACGGAGCCTCGCACATGACTGACAATACCGACGAAACAACGCATTTTGGTTACGAGCGCGTGGCGCGTGCCGCCAAAGCGGATAAAGTCCGGGGTGTGTTTGATTCGGTCGCCGGCAAATACGATTTGATGAACGACCTGATGTCCGGTGGTATACATCGCGCGTGGAAACGTTACACCATTGATTTGACCGGATTGCGACCAGGCCAAAAAGCACTGGATGTCGCCGGTGGCACCGGTGATCTGGCGCTGCGCATGGCAAAGCTGGTCGGCGATTCGGGTAGCGTGGTGCTGTCTGATATCAATGGCGCCATGCTGGAACAGGGGCGCCGACGGCTGCTGGATGCCGGGGTGTTTGGCAATGTTTCTTTTGTGCTTGCTGACGCAGAAAACCTGCCATTTGATGACAACCAGTTTGATGTGGTGACCATTGCCTTTGGCCTGCGCAATGTGACCAACAAGGATAAGGCCCTGGCCTCCATGTACCGGGTACTCAAACCAGGCGGCCAGCTGCTGGTGCTGGAGTTCTCCAAACCGGTGGTGCCGGGCCTGGCGACGGCCTATGACTGGTATTCATTCAACGTCCTGCCAAAACTGGGTGAATGGGTCACCAATGATGCCGACAGCTACCAGTATCTGGCCGAAAGCATTCGCATGCATCCCGATCAAACCACACTGTTAGAAATGCTCGATTCTGCCGGTTTTGAAAAAACCGTTTATCACAACCTGACCGGTGGGATCGTTGCGCTGCATCGCGGGTACAAGCTGTGAACGCGGCGGATACGCCACTGCTTGAAACCAATCCCCTGCTGGGTCTGATCGAACAGATGCTGTCGCGACAATTGCAGGCATCAACTGCAGCACGCACGCGACTCAAAGCCCTGAACGGCAAAACACTGGCTCTTGAACTGACCGGCATTGGCCTGAACGTGTACGTGGCATGCCGGGATGATGCCATTGGCCTGAGCACGACCTTTGCCGACGATGCCGATGTCATTATCACGGGCACGCCACTGGCAATGCTGGCTTTCGCGCGCTCACAGGATGCAGCAACGCGCGGCAGCAGCGTTAAATTTACCGGTGACATTGGCGTTGCACAGGATTTTCAGCAGCTGTTTACGGTGCTGTCACCGGACTTTGAAGAGGAACTGTCGCGGCTGATCGGCGATGAGGCCGCTTATCGTGTACATACCGCCGGAAAAAACTTTTTTACGTGGGCGCGACAGGCCGTTGCCGACGTTAGTGACCAGTTGGCCGTTGTGATCACCGAACAGCGTCGTGATACCCCAACGGCTGATGAAATCGAAGCCTTCCTCGACCAGGTTGACAAGATCCGCGCAGATGTTGACCGGGCGGCGGCCCGGGCTGATCGTCTGGCCCGGTCGCTGGCGACGGCAGACTGATCGTGCGCGGCCGGGAGCTCTTTCGACTGCTGCGTATTTTTCGCATTCTGCGGGCACATGGCCTGCATGAAATCGTGCATGCCCTGCGTCCCAAACTGCCCTCTGCAAAACCGAAAATTCATACTCCGTATGTCGCCAGCCCTGACCTGGGTAAAAGGCTGCGCGAAGCGCTGGAACACCTGGGTCCCATCTTTGTAAAATTTGGCCAGGCGCTCTCGACACGACCGGACTTGTTGCCTCCGGAGATTGCCCGCGAACTCGCCAAACTTCAGGATGATGTTCCACCGTTTCCAAATGCCGAAGCAATCGCTGTTGTTGAGCAAGCCTATGGAAAACGCCTGCACGACGTATTCCGGGAATTTGTCACGGAGCCTTTGGCGTCCGCCTCGATTGCGCAGGTCCACTCGGCAACGCTCAACGATGGTACCGCCGTTGTAGTGAAAATACTGCGGCCAAACGTCGAAGTACAAATCGAACGTGATCTTGAGGTGTTGCGAACCCTGGCAGAACTGGCGCACCGTTTTTGGCCGGAAAGCCGGCGCCTGCGACCTCGCGACGTGGTCAAAGAATATAGCAAAACCATTGTTGATGAGCTGGATTTCATGCGTGAGGCTGCCAACGCCTCACAGCTCAGGCGCAACTGGGAACATTCGCCAATTCTGAAAGTGCCGGAAGTGTATTGGGACTATTGCCACCCCAAAGTGATGGTCATGGAACAGGTCTTTGGCATTCCCATCAGCGATGTCGGGCAACTTAATGCCCATAACGTCAATATGAAGCTGTTGGCCGAGCGTGGCGTCGAGATATTTTTTACGCAAGTATTCAAACACAACTTTTTTCACGCGGACATGCATCCCGGCAATATTTTTGTGGATGTATCTGATCCCGAAGACCCCAATTATGTGTCGGTCGATTTTGGCATCGTTGGCACACTCGACCCGGGAGACCAGCACTACCTCGCAGCCAATTTGCTGGCCTTTTTTCATCGTGACTACCGTAAAGTCGCGCAACTGCATGTGGATTCACAGTGGGTACCTGCGGGAACACGCGTCGATGAGTTTGAATCGGCAATCCGCACCGTGTGCGAGCCGATCTTTAACAAACCACTGAAAGATATTTCTTTTGGGCAGTTTCTGGTACGCCTGTTCAGTACCGCGCGGCGTTTTCAGATGGAAGTGCAACCGCAGCTGGTGTTGTTGCAAAAAACGCTGCTCAACATCGAAGGTCTTGGCAGGCAGCTGTATCCGGATCTGGATTTGTGGGATACCGCCAAACCGTTTCTCGAAGACTGGATGAAAGAAAAAATGAGCGGTAAGGAACTGTGGAGCCGGCTGCAGGACCAGCTTCCGGAAATCAGCGGCAACATTCATGAAGCCCCGCTGTTGCTGATGCGCGCGTTGCATCAGATTGCGGACGGTACTTTGCGCATCGGCACCGACCCTCAGCTTGAACACGAACGTCGCGAGGCCCAACACGATG
>JABDLQ010000032.1 GCA_013002925.1 Gammaproteobacteria bacterium
TTCGCGCTCGCAAAGACGAAGTGATAGTTTTCACACACCCTCGGCCGATGTATATCAGGTTTGAGTGCGGATGGGTGAGCAGACCAGCGCCAAACCGCTGTCGCGCCGCGACCCGGGTTCGTGCCAGCGTATGGCTAGGGTGCTTGTGATGGCCAGTTTAACTTGTCCAGTACGGCCCGCAATCCGGCATCCCAAAGCGGGGCATGATGTGACGCTTTTGCCGCATTTGATGCGGCAGTTTGGTGCAGCGCCGAGGACGTGTCGATCTCACGCAGATCGAGCACCATGACGCCCTGCTCGTTGACCACGAACAAGGTTGGCAAGCCTTTCACTCCATGTACTTTTGCAAACTCGTCGCCATCCAGCAGATGCATAAACGGCCAATTGGCTTTGTCCGGGTATTCATGCGGCGCGAGATCATCAAAAACATTAAACGCCATCACTTCAAGATCGGGATAGTCATGCTGTAGCTTTTCGACGATGGGCAGGAGTTGACTGCAGTACGAACACCACGTAGCCCAAAACAACATGATCCGGTTTCTGGGCGTGCGTATATGTTCGCCGATATTGACGGTCTGGCCGTCAAGTGTCGACAAAATCCATTGCTTTTTTGCGGGCGTTGCGGGGGCCACATTGTTGTCGGCAAATGCCGGCACCGTGACCAGGCCCATGAGTGCGAACAGCACGATGATCAGCCGCATTACAAAAATCCCGGGTCGTTGAAGATTACCGCATTATTTCAGCGTGACAGATGGTGCGCAACCAGAAGGCAGGACGGCGCGTGCGCCATGTCCGGGACAGACCCGGACACGGCAGCATAGCTATTTTTTCGCGCGCCGTTCCTGGGCTTCCTTGATCACAACTTCAGCGACATTGGCTGGTGATGGTGCGTAATGCGAAAACTCCATCGAAAATTGCCCGCGGCCTGAAGTCAATGTACGCAAATGTCCGATATAACCAAACATCTCACTGAGCGGGCATTCGGCTTTCACCCGCACACCGGTCACACCGGCGTCCTGCGCCTTGATCATACCGCGACGACGGTTCAGGTCACCGATAACATCACCTACATGTTCCTCAGGTGTGAACACATCCACTTTCATAATCGGCTCCAGCAACTGGGGCGCCGCTTTGGGAATGGTCTGGCGATAGGCAGCACGTGATGCCAGTTCAAAGGCAACCGCGGAAGAATCAACCGCGTGAAAACCACCGTCCAGCAGTGTCACTTTGACATCCAGAAGAGGATAGCCCGCCAGGGTTCCTTCTTCCATGCAGTTGCCAAATGCTTTTTCCACCGCTGACCAGTATTCGCGTGGCACGTTACCACCGGTAACTTTGGATTCGAATACATAACCGCTGTTGGCTTCGCCTGGCTCAACGCGATAATCAATTTTTGCAAATTGTCCCGAACCACCGGTCTGTTTCTTGTGCGTATACGAGTCTTCAACCGTCTGGGTGATGGTTTCGCGATACGCCACCTGTGGTTTACCCACGTTGACTTCTACCCCATGGGTTCGTTTGAGAATGTCGACCTTAATATCCAGATGCAGTTCGCCCATTCCTTTGATGATCGTCTCGCCGCTTTCCTCATCGGTTTCGACACGAAATGACGGGTCTTCCTGGATCATCTTGTTGATCGCAATACCCATTTTTTCGTTACCGGCTTTGTCTTTGGGGCTGATTGCCACGGAGATCACCGGGTCCGGGAACACCATCGGTTCCAGCGTCGCCGGGTCGTCAGGGTCGCACAATGTATGACCGGTGCGGGTGTTTTTCATGCCCAGCAGTGCGACGATATCGCCGGCCTGAGCAGAATCACGTTCTTCGCGCGAATCCGCATGCATTTCCACGATGCGGCCGATGCGTTCGGTTTTGCCGGTAAACGTGTTGAGGACAGTATCGCCCTTTTTGATGGTGCCGGTGTAAATCCGGGTAAACGTCAGTGCGCCGTAGCGGTCGTCCATAATTTTGAACGCCAGCGCGCGCAGCGGTCCATCCGGATCGACGACGGCCTTTTTACCGGTTTCATGACCTTCCAGATCGACTTCCGGTTGTGGTTCAACCTCCATCGGATTTGGCAAATAATCCACCACGGCATTGAGTACCAGTTGCACACCTTTATTTTTGAAAGCCGAGCCGCAATAGGTCGGGAAGAAATCCAGCGCGACCGTGCCTTTGTGGATGCACCGCTTGATATCATCGATGGCCGGTTCCTGGCCATCCAGATAGGCCTCCATCAGATCGTCATCCTGTTCGAGCGCAGTTTCAATCAATTGCTCACGGTACTCTTCAACCTTGTCGGCCATGTCGGCCGGAACATCGGTTATATCAAAGCGCGTCGGATCGCCGGAGTCATCCCAGATATATGCCTTGCGGGTCAGCAGATCAACCACGCCGGTGAAATCATCCTCGATACCAATGGGAAGCACCATAACCAGCGGATTGGCACCAAGAACGTCTTTTACCTGTTTGACCACGCGATAGAAGTCTGCACCCATACGATCGAGCTTGTTCACGAAGATAATTCGTGCCACTTCCGATTCATTGGCGTATCGCCAGTTTGTTTCAGACTGGGGCTCGACGCCACCTGAACCACAAAATACGCCGACGCCGCCGTCAAGTACTTTGAGTGAGCGATAAACTTCGATGGTGAAGTCCACGTGTCCCGGGGTGTCAATAATATTCAGACGATGCCCATCCCATTCACACGTCGTCGCGGCCGATTGAATGGTAATGCCACGCTCCTGTTCCTGATCCATAAAGTCGGTTGTTGCAGCGCCGTCGTGCACTTCGCCAATTTTGTGAATTTTGCCCGTAAGTTTCAGAATACGTTCGGTCGTCGTGGTCTTGCCTGCGTCTACGTGAGCAAAAATTCCGATGTTGCGATAAAGTTTCAGGTCAGTCATAACAGTTCTCAAAGTTTGATATATGTGCGGCCCATACCGCCGTGCCTCTGGAGGCCGGTCATTTTGTGATGCCCAGCCAAAAAAGCCCATCTTCGGCAAAAAACCGCCGGCTGATGAGCTGAATGCGTATGCATCCGACGTTAAGCTATTGATTTGTATAACTAAATCAATTCTATACGTCAGACTGAGCGCGCATGATAACAGGCGCAGGGCAAGGGAACCACATTATACTGCCAACTTTTCACAAAAACTCGCCGGTCATCTCGTTTTTGGTCTTCAATCCAGCGGCAAAATCTCGCGTAAACCGGCGACTGCAGCCGTATCGCGGTCACGTCCGGTGCGTACAAACGAGGTCCCGGTGACCATCAGGGGTCAGAATCGCACGAATGAAGTCACCCCGTCGCACAAAAGCCTGTCCATATGGGTGTTGAAGCGGCGCGCAAAAAACCGGTTGCCCGGCACTAGAAACCCCTGTCAACCACGCAGTGAAGCTATATACTGCAACGCTGTTTGAATTTGGTAACGAGAATAATGGAAACCGTTACGCGTGGCCGCACTAACAACGTTCTGGCAGTACTGATCGTGGTCGCCATCTGTCTGTCCGTCAAAGTTGCGGCACAAACGGCAACACCAGCTCCCACGACCGTAGTCACCGCCCCGCTTTCGGAGTTGGTCATCGATCAGACGGTTTTTGCTCAGGCGACGGTGGTTGCTGCCAATCGTGCGCAGATGGCAGCCCAGGTTGCCGCCCAGATAGAGACCGTTCACGTTGATGTCGGTGACATCGTCGCACCAGGTGACGTGCTTGCCGAGCTCGACACGAGTGACTATGAACTCGCCCTGGAGCAGGCCCGGGCGACGCTGCGTTCGATTGAAGCACAGATCGCGCAGGCGACGGATCGTCTGAGCAGAGCCCGCGAACTATCGGGCAGTCAGTACATTTCCGCTGATGATCTGCTGTCGCGCGAAACCGATGTTGCCGTATTGCAGGCCAACCGTGTGGTGCAGCAGGTGGCAATCCGAAGTGCTGAAAATACGCTCAGGCGCACCCGGATCGTAGCGCCCTATAAAGCTGCGGTGGTCGCGCGTACTGCGCAGCGTGGCAGCTATGTGACAGTGGGTTCACCCTTGTTTGAACTGGTGGAGCTTGCCGCTGCGGAGGTCGAAGCGCAGGTTGCCGCTGATCTGGTCGCTGGTCTGACTACCGCGACACAATTGTTCTTTACTCGCGGGCAACAACGCTGGCCACTGCAACTGTTGCGTGTCACCCCGGTCGTTGACAGTACTGGCGGTACGCAGGCAGTACGCCTCGGATTTGCCGATACGTCCGCTCCTGTTGGCAGTAGCGGAACCATGCAGTGGAATGCTGGTGAATCGCTGTTACCAGCCGACCTGATTTTACAGCGCAACGGTGTACTCGGTGTGTTTGTGGTGGAAAACAACCGGGCGCGCTTC
>JABDLQ010000035.1 GCA_013002925.1 Gammaproteobacteria bacterium
GTGATCTGGTACTGGTGCAGCCGCTTTCACCGCGCTTTCAAAACGCCGTCACGCTCCGCGGTCACGTAGCACAACCACTGCGTCACGAATGGCGACCGGGCCTGCGCATCTCGGATCTGTTGCCCTCAAGTGAAGCGCTGTTGTCACCGACCTTTTGGCTCACGCGGCAAAGCCGCAACCAGGTGATTGAGTTGCTAAACAACAGGCCCGATACATCCGTTGGCGTGCAGCGTTCAGACATCAATTGGGAATATGCCGCAATTGAGCGTATCGACCCGCTGACACTGCGCATGGAGTTGCTACCCGTACATCTTGGTAAAGCGATCATAGAGCGTGAGCCGGCACATAACCTTGAATTGCGCCCAGATGATCAGCTGACTATTTTTTCACTAAACGATTTTCGCACGCGCACGGCCCAAAAACCGCACTTTGTGCGGGTCGAAGGTGAAGTGCAACGAGCGGGCATCTATACGATGAACCCCGGTGAGACGCTGACTGATGTTATCAGCCGGGCCGGCGGTCTGACCGGTGACGCGTTCTTGTACGGCATTGAGCTGCAGCGCGATGCGGTGCGGCAACAGCAACGCCTGCGTATCAACGAGGCAGTCGATCAACTGGAACAGGATTATCAACGTCACCTGATCGAGCGCTCGCGAAACGTTCTGACAGGTGAGATGTCGCTGGCAATTCCGCCAGAGGCTGTCGCAATAAAAACGCTGATAACGCGCCTGCGCGCTGTGGCACCGACCGGGCGTATTGTGCTTGACGTGAATCCGGCGATCCGTAACGCGGCAGAATTGCCGGACCTGGTATTGGCCGATGGCGATAGCATCTACGTACCGTCACAACCTGCCACAGTCGAGGTAGTGGGTGCGGTATTTCGACAAGGGTCGATTATTTACAGCCGGTCGCCGGTCAGACACTACATCGACAAAGCCGGCCTGCTGGCAACTGCGGATCGTCGTAACCTCTATCTGATCCGGCTGGACGGTTCTTTTCACCGCGTGAAACGCGGCACCCGGCTCAACCCCGGCGACACTATCATTGTGCCTGAAAAAGTCGATCGCGAAAGCACTGTCCGCCGCATCAAGGACTGGACGCAAGTGCTATATCAGTTTGGTTTGGGAGCCGCTTGCCTGGCGTTGCTGGGAGAATTGTGATGGGCGCTGAACAATGGCATGAAGACACGCGCGACGAACAGCTGAACAGCATGTTGCCCCTGTTGCTGGTGCTGGCACGACGGCTGCATTTGCTTATAGGTGTACCGCTGTTATGCGCAATTGTAGCAGTGATCTACAGCCTCATCGCTGACCCTATCTACACCGCGACTGCCCGGATACTGCCACCACAGTACAATGAAAACACTGTAATGGCGCTGCGCAACCAGCCCGGTGGTGACAGCCAGCTCGGCAACAGCGCACTCACGCTAAAAAACCCTACTGATCTGTTTGTCGGTATTCTCAACAGCCGCACAATTTTTGACGCTGTGATTGAAGCCCACGACCTGCGTAGTTACTACCAGGAGCCGATCATTGGCGAAGTGCGAAAGCGGTTACGCCGCGCCACCGATATCCGTGCATCAAAAGACGGCATCGTTTCGGTTTCGGTCGAAGACACCGATCGCGAAATAGCTGCAGCACTGGCAAATGCTTACGTTGATCAGTTCTATGCGTTCTCCCAGTCACTGGCGCGCGACCAGGCGGCACGACGCAATGATTTTTACCAAATGGCTCTCAATAGTGCCCGCCAAGCGCTGAACACCGCCGATTTCGAACTTACTGAGGTTGAAAAACTGACCGGCTTTACACGCCTGGCCGGCCAGGACGAAGCGATCGTCCAGGCTGCTGCAGAACTGCAGGCGCAAATCGCCGCGCGCGAAGTTCAGTTGCGCACCATGGCCAGCTATGCCACGCCGAAAAACCCGGATGTCCGGCTGATTCGCCGCGAATTACTTAACCTGCGCAATGAACTTGCCAGGATGCACGGCGCTGCGCAGCACAGCAACGGTACAACGCAACCGTTCGTAGCGTTGGGCGCGGCTCCAGACGCGTTACTGGCACATGCACGCGGCAAACGCGACGTCGAATATTGGGAAAACATTGTGACCCTGCTCGGTCGTTTCAGTGAGTTGGGGAAAATTGATGCGCGCCGCGATATGTCGCTGTTCCAGGTACTGGATCGTGCGATTGCGCCACACGATAAATCCAAGCCACGTACTCGGGTCAATGCCCTGCTGGCGTTGATCGGCAGCGGTTTTGCCTGTCTTTTGTGGGTGCTTGTCAGTGCCTATGTGCAACAGCGACGTGCGCGCAGCCAGCGTTTCGATCAGCAATGGCGTGAACTGATCAGCACAGTGACGCGGCTGCCGTACCACGCAGAAAAAAAGAGGGTTTCATCATGAACATAGACGGTAATCGCGAACCATGCACAAGCGCACCCGCGCGCGCATCGCTGGGCCACAACATCACGGCGCTGTATGCGTTGCAATTGGCCAACTACCTGATTCCGTTGATCACACTTCCCTATTTGATTCGCTCACTGGGTGTGGCCAATTACGGTGCATTGGCGATTGCCTGCGCAGTGGTGTACTTCCTCGTGTTGTTTGTCGATGCCGGTTTCAATACCCAGGCCACACGCGAACTGGCGCGGCCAGGAATTACTCACGAACGGATTCGGGAGATTTTTGCAGCAACTCAATGGATAAAAATCGCCCAGGTATTCATCGCGTTCATGGTGCTGACGCTCCTGGTACTCATGGTCCCATCATTGCGTGACAACAAAGCACTGTATTTTGCCAGTTTTCTGATGGTACTTGGCTCACTCATGTTTCCGACATGGTTGTTCCAGGGACTCGAAATCATGCATTACACGACTCTGTTCAGTGTGGGTGGTCGCCTGCTCGCAATGATTGGCATATTTACCTGGGTCCGTACTCCGGATGACCTGGTAATTGCCGCAATGTTGCAGGCATCGGCAACCGCACTGTCCGGTACATTGTGTTGGCCATTGCTAAAGCAGCGTTTAGGCCTGACCCTGTGGCTGCCGCGCCACCAGTTGCTGTCTGTAATTCGATGCAGGCTAAACGAAACCCGGCAGCTGGCCTGTTCCGAGTACCTGACCAACGCGATTTCAAACAGCGGTGTTTTTATACTTAGCCTGTTTGCCGTAGATTCACTGGTGGGCATCTTTGCAGCGCTGGAAAAACTTACGCGTGCAGCGTTCAGCGTCTTCCAGCCGTTGCTCAAAGCGCTATTTCCGAGAATCTCGTGTCGCTGGCAGAGTCATACCGACGACGCTGGTGCCTATACCACCGCCTGGAGCATGCGCATCGTACTGTTGGCCCTGGGAGCTGCACTGGCGCTTGCCATGCTCGCGCCGGCGATGCTGGAGATACTGTTTGGCCCGGATTTCACGGCACACGCCGCGCTACTACGCCTGTTGTCGGTATGGTTATTGCTAGCGGTCACTGCCGCCGTTGTTGGACAGTTCCGGCTGCTGGCGAGAGGTTTGCAAAGTCACTATTCCCTGTGCCTGGTAGCCGCAGGTACCCTGCAGTTTATTGCCATTGTCTACGGTGCGGCGGTGTATGGGCTTCACGGTATTGTGGTCGCGATGGTCTGCTCCGAAGCCATACGCCTGGCGCTGTTCACATGCGCCTTACATCCGCCAACACTGGCGGTGCGGCGATGAAAATTCTCAATATTTCGACGCTCTATCCACCCAATATTATCGGTGGTGCAGAACTGGGCCTGCGCACAATCTCCGAGGCCATGGTAGCAAAGGGTCACGAAGTGCATGTCGCGACATTGCAACCACCTGCGCAAGCCGGAAATTCTCACGATACGACGTCTGGTTCGGTCATAGTGCACCCGGTGCCACTGGCCAACATTTACTGGCCCTGGGATAAGAAAGGTACCAACAAGAACCCGGCGTCGCGGCTGGTATGGCACAGCATCGATACAGCCAACTTTGTGATGGCAAATCGCGTCGCGGCAATCGTGCGGGAAGTGCAACCTGAGGTTGTATTGACCCGCAACCTGCAGGGTTTCTCCACTGCTGTCATGCCGGCTATAAAAAAAACCGGCGTGCCACTGGTGCATGTGCTTCATGATCTCGCCTTACTGTGCCCCAAAACCACGTTATATCGCAATGGTCGCGTTTGCGGTCTGCAATCGCAACGGTGCACCGGTTGCAAGGTTTTCACTGCCCCACGCCACTTGCATACCAATGCCGCGGACGCGGTCATTGGGGTAAGCTCCGCCGTTTTGAATCGTCATCTTGAGCACGGTTTGTTCTCGAATCGGCCGACACAGGTTATTCACAACGCCCTGAAGTCTGAACTCAACATCAGCGCTCCCACCCTCCGGAACGACGTCGTTACGTTTGGTTATCTCGGACGCATCGAGCCATCCAAAGGGATCGAAACGCTACTGGCGGCTGCCACCCGGGTGCAGCAGCAGGGTCAACGCTGCCGGTTGCTCATCGCCGGGCGCGGTAATCCGGCGTACGTTGCGCAGTTACAGCAACGTTGGCCACTGCATGACATAGAATTCTGCGGGTTTGTCGAAACCGCTTCGTTTTTGCGTCGTCTCGATCTGTTGGTGTTTCCGACACTTGCCTTTGAAGCACTTGGTAATGGGGTATTCGAAGCATTCTCACAAGGGATACCGGTACTTGGCGCCAACACCGGCGGTATTCCGGAAATGATCAATCGTGGTGTCAACGGCTATGTGTTCGAGGCAGAAAATTCGCAGCAGCTTAGCGGCCTGATGCAACTACTGATCAACGTACCCACGCTGCGCTCCGCACTCTCGGCAGGTGCTCTCGCCACGGCGCCTGACTATCTGGCCGCAAACCGTGCTGCAGAGTATCTGGCGTTTTTGGAAAAGATTGTCGCTACGCAGCGTGCAGGTGTGCTGCAGTGAGTCACGCGAACCCCGCCTCACGACCGGCTTCGATGCCCATGCGCGAACGCTTCGTTCTCACCGCTGCGTTAGCTTTCGTGATCATGACACTGGGTGCCGGACCACTGCGCATGACGTTATCAACGGTGGGACTCTCTGTCATCATCTACATCCCAAATCTCATGCTGTTACTGGCTGTGTTTTGGCAATCAACTGCCGAACCCCTGCAACGCGGTTTTTCGGCTCTGAATCTGATTGCACTGACTGTGCCGTTGTATGCAATTGTGATCGGGCTGCAGTTTACAGGATCCGTGCAGGTGGCCATGGGCGTCTATGTGCTGCTGCCATTCTGGTTTGGACTGGCCTGTGGTCCGGTGCTACTCAAACACTGGCCCCGTGTGCTGGGCGTAGTACCGCTATTGTGGGCGCTTACAGCAGGCGGGGTTCTTCTCAACCAGTTAATTACTTATCCATGGGAAGGCTTCGGCTATAACGTGGGTGATCTCGACGTTGAAGGTGCACGCCAGTGGTACGCCGGTGGTGGCAACAAGCGTCTGGCCGGTTTCGCACGATCTTCGTTTGATGCTGCGGCCCAAGTACAAATACTGGGCATTTTGTTAGTTCTGCGCACTAAAAGCTCACTGTTGCGTACAATCTTCTGGGCTACTACTTTGCTTGCCATCTTACCGACCAACAGTAAAGGTATCTTGCTGGTTGCCGTAGTACTGACACCAATCGCACTTTTCAGGAACTCGCTCCCGGAAACTCCACTGCGCGCGTTGCCGGCACTGTTTGGGGCCATTGCCCTGGCATTGCCATTGTCGACCCTCCTGTTTTCTTTTCATGCGCAGTTCAGCAACCCGACACTCGCAAATGTCACCTACTCGTTCTACGACAGGCTGAACTCCATGTGGCCTGAGGCGTGGGAGTTACTGCACCGGTATGGCAACCTGTTACTGGGTCGAGGTATCGGCGGTATCGGAACCGCCCAATCCTACTTTGAGCGCAGTCTGTTTAACGCCGGTGACAATATTTTTATGTACTGGTTTGTTGTGTTTGGCTGGGTGGCTTTACCCGGCTTTGTGCTATTGCTGATGCGCACTCTGCGGATCCGGCCTTGCAAAAGTGACGTTCAGATGTCTGTTTATTGTTTGCTTCTGGCCACGCTGGTTTATGGCAGCATGACCAATATCGTAGAAAACGCAGGCTTTGCGCTGGTATGCGGCCTGGTCGTTCGCTGGCTATGCTCGACACCTGCGCTCAACAGCCCCCGATTACCCATGCCGTCTTCATTACCCCTGCCGCAACTTTCTGCGGCCACAACTCACTAAAGGTCTCATCGATGAATCACCAAGTACACATACAGAACCCTACGCCCGTGTGGATCAATGCGCGTTTTCTGGAACGCGCTGTAACCGGCGTGGAGCGCGTCGGCTTTGAGCTAATCAGTGCCCTTGCCGCACACAACCTGGACGCGAACGGTATCTGGAGTGACGGCAGCCGTAGTTTCCAGTTCAAGCTCGTCGCTCCTGTCGGAAAGACTGCCGACTCGCCCTGGCCAAATATCGCGCTCGTACGTGCCGGTCGGTTTCGTGGTCATGCCTGGGAACAATTTGATTTACCTCGACTTACACGGAACGACTGGCTGATCAATCTGTGTAACACAGGCCCCTTGTTCAAGCGTCGCCAGCTGATGTTCCTCCACGATGCCCAACCCTTTGCCATCCCGCAGAATTTCTCTACGAGTTTTGGCCTGTGGTACCGCACGCTGTTCAAAATTGCGGGCCATCGCGCAGCGCGCGTGCTCGTCAACTCGCATTTCACAAAGTCTGAGTTATGCACACACGCAAACCTTGATGCTACAAAAATGGACGTCTGCCATCTCGGCACGGAGCATGTGCATCGCGTGGAGCCAGCTAACGACGTCGAACAGAAATTCAAACTTCCCGATCAAAAGTTCGTGTTGGCTGTTTCCAGTGCCAACCCGAATAAAAATTTTTCTACAGTTCTCAGCGCTCTTGAACAACTCGGTGACACCGCCCCACCCTGTGTAATCGTCGGTCATCGTGAGCAGAAGCATTTTGATCAGGTGCAACTTGACCCCGACAGGGTTCATCACCTTGGATACGTGACCGATGCCGAGCTACTGGCACTTTATCAGCGAGCTTTGTGCCTGCTCTTCCCTTCGTTCTATGAAGGCTTCGGTCTGCCTCCGCTCGAAGCGATGGCGATGGGCTGCCCTGTCATAGCTTCATGCACCGGCGCAATGCCGGAAGTGTGCGGTGACAGCGTTGCCTACTGCAATCCCCAAGACCCCGCAAGCCTTGCAAACGCTATTGCTGGCGTACAAAGTTGCACATCGCTGCGTGCCTCAATGACAAGCGCCGGGCGTGACCGGTCCGCAAATTTCACCTGGGAGTCTGCGGGTCGCACTGTGCTGGACTCACTGAGCTGTGCCGTCCGCGAGCAAGACCCGACGCTGGTGCCGCAGGCCGTTTGACGCGGTGTAACCTTGGTCGATTGTCAAGATTTGTTCGCAACGCTGTCTTTCAGTGGAGTTTCGGACCTGTTTATCCCCGTAGTGTCGACGACTTCACACCTTAATACGTAAAAAACCGGCAAAATTTGCCAAATTCCGGCGCGTGTGCGCGTCGGCATGATATTAAGTTAAATAAGGCAGTAACACGTTGCAGTCAAGCACGCCACAATCTGAGCAGTCGACCGGCACCGCGGCATCCGTTAAACCGGCGCAATCCGGTCGCGGCGATGGCATCGGCCTGCGTGTGGTCAGGGACGCAGAGACTGACCGGAACATTGCGCTGGTCGCGGAACTGGCACCGAGCTTTCTCGAATGGCAATGCCGGATGATTGCCGGCGTCATGCGTGGCGCGGTGTATTTGTCCGATGCTGATCATAGAGCCGGTCCAATGTGTGCGCGCTGGCCGCAAGCGGGTGAAGTTTCGGTTATGCTTCAGGAGATGGCTGTCGAGGTATTGTCCACCGGCAAGCCCAAACTGTCATCGCAGATCCCCTATACCGGCAAGAAAGGTCAGTTGTGTGATGCGGTCGCCTGCCCGATCGTTCATAACGGCCGCGTCGTAGCGACAGTTTGCGTCGCCCTGGCAACACGCGCACTGCCGCAACAAAAAGCGGTAATGCAATTAGTGGAATGGGGGGTCAACTGGTTTGCCACGTTATTAAATCGTGAAAGCCGCAGTGCCAGGTTACGTGCGCCATTGTTGCTTGATCTGATAAAAGCAACCATCGATAAGAACAACCTGCACGATATGGCGACAGCAGCCGTCGCCTTACTGGCTGAACGCACCAGTTGCAAACGCGTCAGTCTGGCTACCTCCAACGGTGCCAAGCTGAACTTACTCGCCGTCTCCGGACTGGACGATTTCGATCAGCGCACCCGTTTCGCTACCCGTCTTGAAGATGCTATGGAAGAAGCCAGTGACCAGAATATGGCCATTGAGCACCCGACCCAGAAAAGCGGCATGGCCCCGATCATACGTGCGCATGAGAAACTCGCGGATGCTACTCCCAACAGCACCTTTTATACGGTCGTTGCAGGGCACGGAACCACACGAGTTGGACTCGTGTTTGAACAAGGGGGCGGACGGGCATTCGATCCCCCGCAGACAGGCCTGTTTGACGACGCCGCGGCAATGCTTGCACAAGCCGCCGGCCTGATTTACGCAGCCAGCGGATCACTTGGCTCGGTTGTACGCCGCGGTAAACAGGGCATCATAAAACGTTTTCGCGGTCGCGCTGGTTTGATTGCATTGCTCTGCATTTCCGGTATCGGTGCTGCTGCACTAGTGCCTGCGACACACCGTGTTACTGCAGATGCCGAGTTGGTCAGTTTTGAGCAACGCGCTGTCGTGGCTTCTATTGCCGGCTATGTCGAGTCTGCCAATGTGCGTCCAGGTGATGACGTCAAGAAAGGGGATTTGCTGGCTGCCCTGGATACCCGGGATTTGCGCTTGCAGGCCGCCAAATGGCGCAGCATGCGAGGCGCGCGCCAGGCCGAATACCAGGATGTACTGGCAAACCGTGACCGGACCCAAATCAGCGTACAACGAGCCCGCCTCGATCAAATCGATGCCGAGATCGAACTGGTCGAGGGACAAATCGCACGCGCACAGTTGCGCGCCCCCTATGCCGGGGTCGTCATCAGTGGTGATCTGAGCCAGGCGCTCGACGCACCGGTGGAACAGGGGCAAGTGCTGTTTGAAATCGCGCCATTATCCGGTTACCGCGTGATCATCGAAGTCAACGAATATGATATCGCCAGCGTCGAAACCGGCTTCGAGGGCTATCTGCGGTTGGCCGCTCTTCCCAGCAGGGCCATACCGTTTGTTATAGAACGCATATTGCCAGTCGCTGCCTCCGGTGATGGTCACTCCTTCTTTCGGGTTGAAGCGCGCCTGGACGAGCAGATACCTGAATTACGTCCCGGGATGCGGGGCGTCGCCAAAATATCCGCGGGGCAGAAAAGTCTGTTGTGGGCCTGGACCCACGAAGTGACCGACCGATTGCGCCTGTTCGTGTGGTCATTGGGTTTCTAAATGCACAAACCACCGACAGATCCACTATTTGAGCGACTGCAGGACCTGCGCCCGCAGTTGGCTGCCCATATCCGCTTGCTGCCACAGGATTATCGTGGCGAACGCTGGTTTGTCTTGGCAGATGAAGCTCAGGGTCGCTACATGCGATTTAATACGCGCGCGTATGCCGCGCTTGGCCGCTTTAACGGGAGCAGCAAACTTTCCGACCTGTTTGTTCTTATTAACGCCAACGAGCACACCCTCACGCAGCAGGAGTTAGCGGGTCTGGTCCTCCAGTTGGACAACCTCAACGCGCTGCATGAAGCGTTACCTGAAGATGTTCAGGCAATGACTGGCAACGCGGGCAAAACGTCGCGCGGGCAAAACTTTAACCCCCTGGCAATGCGTTTCCGACTATTTGATCCCGATCAGTTTCTTGAAGTTGCCATGCCCTGGGTGCAACCGCTGTTCTCAAAAACTGCTGCCGCTTTTTGGTGTGTCACCGTCGTGTTCGCCGCGCTGCTTGGCATTACCCATGTTACGGAAATTGAAGCCGCGCTGAATTCCAGTTTGCTGGCACCAGAAAACCTGTTGCTTGGTTGGCTCGTATTTACCGTGATGAAAGTGATTCACGAATTTGCGCATGCATTTTCCGTCAAACTCTGGGGCGGTGAGGTGCATGAAATGGGCATCAGTTTACTGGTGCTGATGCCGGTTCCCTATGTCGACGCGTCGGCCAGTTCAGCATTTCGCGATAAATACCGCCGTGCTTTGGTCGGCGCCATTGGCATTATTGTGGAGCTATGGGTTGCCGCGCTGGCATTGATCGTTTTTATCGGCGTAGAACCGGGCCTGGTGCGTGGC
>JABDLQ010000037.1 GCA_013002925.1 Gammaproteobacteria bacterium
ATATCGACCGCCGCACGACCCATAATACGGAAATAGCCATTTTCGATAACGGCGATATCGCCAGTGCAAAACCAGCCGTCCCGGAAGCATTCCCGGGTGGCTGTGGCATCGTGCCAGTACTCGAGAAACACCTGATCGCTCTTAATCCGTATTTCACCGGGCGTAGATGCCGTGTCAACCGGTGTATCGTTGTCGTTGAACAGTTGCACTGTCACTCCGGGTAATGGCTGGCCCACATAGCCGGCGCGTCTTTCGCCGTCGTAAGGGTTGGCAAGCGCCATACCGACCTCTGTCATGCCGTACCGCTCCAACAGCACCTGGCCTGTCAGTTTCTCCCATTGTGTGAAGACATTTACTGGACAGGCCGCAGAGCCTGACACGGTTAGTCGCATACTGGCAAAGCCATCGCAAACGGCAGTTTTTTTCGCAGAGTCCAGATCTGCAATATGCCGGATCAATTTCACATAGACAGTAGGTACCGCCATGAACAGGCTGTAACTGCGGGCGGCCACTCGTGCGCACAAGCCGGCGATATCCAGCTTTGGCATCAGGTGTACGGTGGCGCCACACCATAGCGCACAGCTCAGAATATTAATAATCCCGTGAACATGATGCAGTGGCAAAAACAGCGGGATCACATCATGGTCACACCATGCCCAGGCGTTCACCAGCGTCTTGATTTGGGCAAGAATGGCGTTGTGGGTGGTGACAACGCCCTTGGGTTTACCGGTTGTGCCGCTGGTAAACAGAATCATTGCACGCCGGTGTAATGCAACTTCGGGCAACGCGGCAGCAACACTGTGTTGCGAAAGTGGTTCTGCACCAGTCAGCACCTCAGTGACCGACAACAGGGTGATGTTCATGAGCGCGCAAATTTTAACGACAGCATCTGGGTGCGGGTGCTTCGCAATGAGACGAGTAACGCCGGCGCTGGATAAGTAATACTCCAGCTCTGCCGCGGACGAGGCAATGCCAAGCGGCAGTGCGATGCCACCCGCCCGCCAGATGCCGTGGAGTGCGATTACGTAGTCAGGACTGGCCGGGATAAGTATGGCAATGCGTTCTTCATTCAGGTCCTCTCTACCCGCAAGAAGCCCGGTAGCCAATTGGTCGACACGGGTCTGCAGCTCGCCATAAGTCATCTGATGGTTGCCGTCGACCAAAGCGATGTTGTCTTTTCCAGACGTCTGCCCGGGAAATAACACATTGCTCATTTTCTATTCCTCGAGGGATTTGGTAACGGGACGTGACTGCGCGCGCCGATGTCATTAGCACTGCATCGCAATCTGAACTTGTTTCTTGCTCCATTGTTCAAGCGATGCAATCGGCGCACAACATCATGTAGTGAATTTGCCATCAGTCCGTCACCTAGTGCAACATCTTTGATGAAAGCACAAGGTTTTGGTGAGAAAAATTGCATTATTGGGAGCGTTGTTCTTAAGCCGGGGCCAATCCGGCTGATGCCGAGCCCTTCTGATCACTGTTCGCATACGCCCGTATCTAAGTGCCATGGGCAGCACATTGCCTGGAGTACACCGTGTCCCGGGCACAGTAGGTCACAATGAGACTACCAATTGGGTGGCGATGTTACAGGATCGCCTTTCTACGGCGCGGGTTTGTGTCAGGCGAATGCGTCGAAGAGTGTGCCGCGCGTACCAAGAGTATCGTTAAGCGATAAGAATGCCTGTTGGGCGGCTTTACCTACGCTGTCGATCAGACCGATGTTGTCGCTGGTACCGTTTAGAAATTGATCAATGCGAGCGGAGCGGGTTTGCAGGCGCTGACTGAAGCGACCTTCGTCGAGGGCTGCAAATTTGCTGTATTGTTTTCCGACTGCATCCAGATTGAGAGTCAAACCAAAGCCTGTATCCACTCTTACATCGCCGCTGTCAAGGACCGCACTGACGGCGCCCTTTAACTGGTTGCGAAGAGCGGCGACCTCTTTATTGACCAGGGCTTCGCTTCGGGTTTCCTGAAAAAAATCGTTCAGAGCGCTCATCGCCTCATCCATGGCGCGCACGATCCCGTGAGCGCGCCGCCGCCCATAGCCATTGCCTTGCGCGGTTGGATCTACGCGGCCTTCCGGCATATTAAGAGCTCCAAACAGGCCGGTGCCATTGCCATCGATGATTAACACGTCGCCACTGTCTTGCCCGGTGATGACAACACGCTGGGTATCTTCGTCAAAGCTTGCATTGGCGCCGGCGTCGGAGGAGTTAATGCGTGCGATGATGTCGGTCAGTGAGTCATTGCCTGCGTCAATGGCAATTGATTCACCATTTATTACGACTTCGCCGCTGGTCACACCAGTAAACTGGGCAACCGTATCAAGGGGGCGCAGAGTTTCCGGATCAACTCCGGGAACCGCAATGGCGTCCAGGAGTTTTGTTGCCTCGACAAAATTGGAGTCCCCGGCCACGATCTCGATTTCACCCGCAGAACCTGCGGTATTATGTTCGAAATCGATGCGCTCAGTAACGGGATTGAACACCGCCGTTACGCCAGCTTCCGATTCATTGATCGTATTTAGTACGTCATTAAGCGAGTCGGAATCGTTGACGTTAATGGTAATACCATTCACTGTAAAACTGCCGGCAACAATTTGCGGCATGCCATATTGGTAATTGGGGTTGTCATTACCGGTGGCGTTGAAGGCCTGGTCAGGGTCCACGACACTGCCCACGTTGTCGTAGACCTGGATACTGGTCGTGTCACGCCGCTCGAGGCTGCCTGCGCCCAGGGTAAAAAAGAGACCATTACCAAGATTGTACTCATGGTCGAGCGCATGGCTTTCGCGAATCGTTATATTGTTGATGATATTGTTGTCCGCATCGCGGACACGAACGCGCAAGCGGTCTTCCCCGTGTACTCCACCACGCCGGACTTCAAAAGACAGCGCGCCCGTTCCATTTGAACCATCGTATGCGCCACCGAACGTCAGAAACGCATCGGAACCACCGTCCCAGTTTGGAACAAATGGTGTAAAGGATGTGGGCGTCGCATTGACTTCTTCCACCGATTGCAGCGAGGAAAATGTCGATGTCAGATCCAGGCCCAGTGGTGAGCTCGAGCGGGCCGATGGCAGGCCACTGAGAATCGTTGACCCGCCGGTGGTCAGGCGTTGTAATTCGTCAAAAGCTTCAAGTACGCGAAACAGGTGCCGGCGTGCTGCAGACAATTGCACGCGGTCAGTAACGACGTCACTACTACGTGGGGCCGCCGGGCGGGACACCGGATTTGTCGGTGAGCTGCCATATACCGGTGAGTAGGGGTTTATTTGCATTCGCGATCCTTGACTGCTGGTCGGTCTGTCGAAGCGACATGGTCCCAACACTGTAAAGCGACCGATTTACCACAATCTTTAGTAATAAAAGTGATGGTTCAGTCTTTTTATTCAGGGGCAAGGTGTTATGTCTGATGATTGAAAAATTACCGGAGTTTTCAGTCACTCCGGAAAATGAAAAAAAGCAATTTATCAAACCTCTGAACAATAAATTTAACCTGTGTAGATTTGTGCTGCAAAATGCATCACCCGGACATGGGCTCATCAATCAGACTTTGACATAAGCCGGGAACCGGATCAGCAGGATTGTCTGCAATAGCCTCTGTACTGCGAAGACTGAGATGTGCTGGCTAGGACGTTTTACGCTCTGCGATACTCGTGCGTATGAGGGTTGCCAACACGCCGATTTCGAACGGCTTGGTGAGCAACGGTATGTCAGACAGCGTCGTGCCGCTTTTTTGCAATATATCGTCCGTGTACCCTGACATAAAAATTCCAGCAGCAGACGGTTGATACTGCCGGGCTTCATTCAAAAATTCTGCTCCATTGGTATGTGGCATGATGACATCCGAGACAATGACATCGATTGGATCACTGTTGTTTTTGCATATCTCCAGGCCGCTGCGGGCATCGGGTGCCGTGAGCACGTGATATCCCAGGCGCGCGAGACCTTTTTCCAGCAAAGTCCGAATTTGTTCTTCATCTTCGACAATGAGGACGTTTTCACAACCGCTGATATTATCCGCGCGTTGTTCTTTCGCGACCGGCGTTGCAGAGATATCTTTCGAGGCGGGCAATAATATTTCAAAACGGGAGCCGTTTCCGGGAAGGCTGCTGACGCTGATGTTGCCGCCGGCCGCTGTAACAATGCCGTGTACCGTTGACAACCCAAGCCCGGTGCCTCGCCCTTTTTCTTTGGTCGTAAAGTAGGGTTCAAAAATGCGACTGCAGGTGTCGGAATCCATCCCCATCCCCGTGTCCGCAACGACCAGCTTGACTTGACGATGGGCAGCTTCAGGGTGACTGCTGTTCGTGCCGCCGCCAGCATTCGATGATGCGCTGCTCGTGTTGCCTGTGATAATCGAAATGCGCCCACCATCAGGCATGGCGTCGCGGGCGTTGACGACAAGGTTGAGAATGACTTGTCGCATTTGTCCGGGATCGAGCTCTACCGGGTTCAGTTTGTCCGCATAGTGTGTGTCTAACTCAATATCCTCCCCAATCAAACGTCGCAGCATGTCATCCATTTCGCAAATCAGTTCGTTGAGATTGAATACCTGAACTTCGGCGGGTTCGTTACGACTGAACGCCAGTAACTGTCGGGTTAGCGTTGCCGCTTGCTCGGCTGCCTGCCGAATTTGGGACGCGCTGAGTCGTGTGGGGTCGCCATTGGAGGACTTGTCAAGAAGCAGGCTGGCATGCCCAAGGATCGCAGTCAGCAGGTTATTAAAATCGTGAGCAACACCGCCAACCAGTTGGCCAAGCGCTTCAAGCTTTTGCATGTGATGCATGCGTTCCTGGCTGTCACTGAGTGCCTGTTCGATATCTGCCTGACGTAACATCGACACTCGCATTTGACGGACTGAAAACCACGTCACCAGCCCGGTGATGGTGACCAGCAATGTGACAATTGCAAGAAACGGAAAACTGCGGTCTGCAATCACATCGAGGGAGCCCAGTGCGTCAGCGATGGCAATGTCGTGCTGACGTTTGAGCTGTTCCAGACCCCGGCCCAACATCAAAAGATCGTTTTCCGATAATACCGGTTGCGGCGAATTTGCCACGCTGTCTACCATTTTTGCGAGACGGTCTGTTACTCGTTGCAGCGTGGCAAAAAAATCCTCGCCGTCAAAGCGTACATGCAATTCCCGAAGCCGCTCAACGTGCGACCACATATCTCTTAGGGTGCCCTGTACGTCCGGTCGCGGCAGCGACGGCGTATCGTTGGTACTAAAAGAGCCGGGCTTGAGGTTATCAGAGAAACCGGCGCTGGCACTGGGTAATAAGGACCTGTATTCCCTGTATATGAGCTCCGTTTCTTCAGCAGCTTTCAAATGAAAAAACAAAACACGGTCGCGGGTTCGGCTTTCGTCTTCCTCGACCAGGTAAAGTGCGCCCAGCGCTACGATGGCTGCGGTGACTGAGATCGCCATCATGCCGTAAAAATAACGCAGGATGTATTCGAATTTTGGCGCGAGTCTCTTCAATTGCTATTTTTCGCATCAAGTAAGCCCAGCGCATCTGCGGCATTACGTATATCGTCAAAATCTGCCCGGCCCGCCGGTACATAACCTTGTGCACCCAGTCGGTTCAAAATTTCCTCGTGTTCGGCAATCGTCTGATCCAACGCTAAAAACGCATCTCTGAGCAATGTTCTTGTTGACGAGTCCATCGAGTCCTGTACAGCCCACACGTAGTTTGCGTAAGTAGGTGTTGTAGAAATGATGCGTAGCTGATGTGCGTCAGTAGAATTAGCGCCGAGCATGGATTGCGCAATGACGCAATTGGCAGCACCAATCGCGGCGACCCCATCGCTGACCCATTGAACCGTTTCATCGTGACCCGATGAGTGTCGAATCGAGGAAAAAAATTGTTCGGGTTCTATTCCGGACAAGCTCAAAAACCGCCTCGGCATCAAGTGGCCTGACGTCGACAGTGGTGGGCCAAAAGCAATTGTTTCACCTTTGAATTCCTTGATCATGCGGCGCGGATCAGATGTTTTGACCACAAAGCAACTGGTAAAATTTAGATCCGTATCGCGCATGATCAGAGGCATGGCACGACTGCGATGTTCTGCCTGCGTGTAGGTCAGACCGCCAAAGTTCGCCAACTGGAGATGACCGTCTGCAAACTCGGCTAGCATCGTTGAGTAGTTAGCTGGGATCACAAGCTCAACATCAAGGGACGTTGTTTTTTCAAGATACGCCATCAGTGGAGCATACTGGTCTTGTAAACGCTGATGCGATTGATCCGGCAGCACGCCAATCCGGATTGTTTTTTGAGTAACTGTCCCGGAACCGGTCTGATCGGCGCATCCAAAGACAACGAGGGTCAAAACTGTTAGTGCTAAATTTTTCAATTTTGCCCGCCACTTAACCAAGACACTGCCGATAATACCCGCCACATCGGCACTAATGAAGCGCAGATACTTTATCGCGGCCCCCGACCGGTATACTATCAGCTTAGACCCGATCTCAACGCGCGACACGAGACCGCATACATGACCGATACGCCGATCAAGGACAGAATACCGGCTGCTACCCCGGCAGTGCTCGTGGTGGACGATAACGAACTCGTCCGTTCCCTTGTCGTTGGCATACTGGAAAATGCCGGGCTGACGGTGCTTGCGGCTGATGCCGGGCCGACCGCGATCGAGCTTGTACGCACAGGGGGTGGCTCTATCGGCTGTGTACTCCAGGATTTGTCGATGCCCGGTATGTCCGGTGACGCAGTAATCCTGGAGATGCTGAAACTCAATCCTGATCTGCCGATCGTCGTGTACAGCGCTGAAGATGAAGTTGCGGCCACATTGCGACTGACAGGGCTCAAGATCGCCGGTTACATTCAAAAACCATTCGAAGCCGAACAGCTGGTTACAACCATTCGTGGGCTGGTCGAGGCTGTTGTCTGAGTTTGCAGGTTAAAATGCACACCCGGATGTGAAAATCCCCAGTTTGTCCATCGACAGATCGGGGGCACGGGAATTGTTACAGGTCCAATGCTTGCACCCCTGGAAGACTTCGGGGAATTACAAGAAAAGCATTTTCCCGGTGGTTAGTATCGTAAAACAGCGCAGCCCCGTAAAAACCGGTATGTGCCTGACGCCGGCAGTTGGTTATGATAGCCAGGAGCCGTTACCAGGAGGATGTGGCCGATGAACTATGAGACCAATGACATTCGCAATCTGTGCCTGGTAGGGCCCAGCAATGCTGGCAAGACCCAGCTTGCGGAGGCACTGCTGCACGCGGGGGGTGCCATTCCAAAATGTGGCTCGGTAGATCAGGGGGATACCGTCTCCGATTTCACATCGCGTGAGAAGGAGTTGGGTCACTCCCAGGATTGTGCGGTATGCCACCTGGATCACAAAGGCATTCATGTCAACCTGATCGACACGCCGGGCTATCGGGATTTTTACGGTCGAGCGCTGTCCGTATTACCCGCCGCTGATACCGCTGCAATCGTGATCAATGCCCAAACCGGAATTGAACCTGTGACCCGACGAATGATGAAGGCGGCTGGCCAGCAGCGATTGTGCCGCATGATCGTTGTCAACAAGATCGATGCCGAAGGTTGCGATCTGAAACAGCTAATGAAAGACATCCGCGCGGAGTTCGGACCGGAGTGCCTGCCGATCAATTTGCCCTCGGTCGATGGTGACGGTGTCGTCGACTGTTTTTTCCAGCCCGAAGGTACTGACACAGCATTCGGCTCGTTTGCCACTGCACATACGGAGATCATTGATCAGGTTGTCGAGGTCGATGAGGATCTGATGGAAATTTACCTGGAGCAGGGGCAGGAGCTCAAACCCGAGCAATTACACGACCCGTTCGAGAAAGCCTTGCGCGAAGGTCACCTGATACCGGTCTGCTTTGTATCGGCCAAAACAGGCGCGGGGGTGCCGGAATTGCTCGAGGTGTGTGAACGCCTGATGCCGAGCCCGCTGGAAGGCAATCCACCCCGGTTTCTCAAAGGGGAAGGGGACGATGCAACGGAAGCGGTGCTGACACACGGTCCTGACGCACATGCCATTGCTCATGTGTTTATGGTGAGCATTGACCCGTACAAAGGTCGGCTCGGTGTCTGTCGTGTACATCAGGGTACGATTCGGACCGGCACCCAACTGTATGTCGGAGATGCGCGCAAACCGTTTAAAGTCAATCAACTCCTCAAGCTCAACGGCGAAAACTATACGCAGATCAACGAGGGCATTGCCGGCGATATTTGTGCGATCCCGCGTGTGGATGAAATCCACTACGATGCCGTGCTGCATGACTCGCACGATGAAGATCATTTTCATCTGAAATCTATCGACCTGCCGCGGCCAATGTACGGGCTGGCCATCAAACCACCCAAAAATACAGATGCACAAAAAACTTCGGATGCATTGCATATCATCGAGGCAGAGGATCCCTCTATTGCGGTGGAACATAATGCTGTGCTCAATGAAATCGTGCTACGTGGCCTCGGTGAATTGCATTTGCGCACATTGCTGGAATTGATCAGCGATCGTTATAGCCTTAAAGTGGAAACGGCACTGCCGTCAATCGCCTATCGCGAATCCATCACAAAACCAGCCGAGGGGCATTGCCGACACAAAAAACAAACAGGGGGCGCGGGCCAGTTTGGCGAAGTGTATTTGCGCATTGAACCTTTGCCAAACGGCACAGGTTTCGAGTTTGAGAGCAAAGTCGTCGGGGGCGCCATTCCTTCTCAATACATTCCTGCCGTACGCTCTGGTGTGCAGCAAGTGATGCAGTCCGGTGCGGTGCATGGCTACCCGATGCAGGATATCAAGGTGACGGTTTACGATGGCAAGCATCACCCTGTCGATTCGAAGGAAATAGCGTTTGTTCAGGCGGGCAAGAAAGCGTTTTTGGAAGCAGTTAAAAGTGCAGCACCCATATTAATGGAGCCGATTGTTGAGGTTACTGTCACGGTGCCGAGTCGCTGTGCCGGTGGCGTTACCGGCGATCTGTCATCGATGCGCGGCATGATCAGCGGCACCGAGGCATTGTCCGGAGATCGAATTGTCGTACTTGGACAGGTTCCTTTGAAAGAAATGCAGGACTATCATTCGCGCTTAAAATCACTGTCCGGTGGGGATGGCAGTTTTACCATGGACTTCAGTCACTACGCACAGGTGTCCGCGGACATAGTGAAACAGGCGGCGACGCACTCTTGAGTCTTTAAGCAAAAAAAAAGCCGCCACACCCCGCACTGCGCGGGGGTACCCGCCCATCTTGCGGTACGCTGCCGGCAATAGGGTGCTGGTTGTCACACGATCCGGTTAACCGTTGGCTGTATCGAACTCCTTGTCACGCAATTTAGCGGTCGCCGCCGCCAGGCGTGCGATTGGAACCCGGGGCCCGGAACAGGAAACATAATCCAGTCCCGCGTGGTGACAGAAGCGGATGGACTCCGGATGGCCACCCTGTTCGCCGCAGATACCAATTTTCAGGTTTTCGCGTTGTGCGCGACCGCGCTCGACGGCCATTTCAATCAATTGTCCGACCCCCAAAACGTCGAGGACTTCAAAGGGGTTGTATTGCAAAATACCGGTGTCGTTGTACATTGGCAGAAACTTGTTTTCCGCATCCTCGCGAGAGAATGAAAACACGGCCTGGGTTAAATCATTTGTGCCGAAGGAAAAGAACTCGACGTTCTCGGCAAGTTCCGCCGCGCGGGTGCAGGCGCGCACGGTTTCGATCATTGTGCCGAACCTGAAATTAAGCTTGGTGCCAAAACTCTCTTCAAGTTGACTCGTCAGGTCGTCAACGGTACGTCTGACGGTCGCCAGTTCCTGGGCGGTGATCACCTGGGGTACCATGATCTCGGGAATCACCTGAACGCCCTGTTCTGCACATTCAATGGTGGCGCCGAGAATCGCCCGGATCTGCATGGCATAAATCTCCGGATAGGCGATACCGAGACGCACACCGCGGTGACCCAGCATCGGGTTTACCTCACGCAGTTCACGCACTTTTTTCAGCATGCGTTCTTTTTTGATCAGCACATCATTAACAAACTCTTCGCTAAGCTCGTCAAATGGCTTTGGCATTTCCAGAATCGCATCCATTGCAGCTAAGGCAGTGTGCCGCCCGCGCGCAACGTCCCTATAGAGTCGCAGCACCTGCAGTTGTTCAAGCAGCTGTGTTTCGGTCGGCAGGAATTCGTGCATCGGCGGATCCAATAGCCTGACCGTCACCGGCTTGGGCGCCATAACGGAAAACAGGTCGATAAAATCAGCCTGCTGAATGGGCAGCAAACGATCCAGGGCGGCCTGCCGTTCATCCGCCGTATCCGCAAGGATCATATCAATCACAACCGGCAGCCGGTCACTCGCATTGAACATACGCTCGGTACGGCACAGGCCAATGCCCATCGCCCCATATTCAAGGGCCTTTCTTGCCGCCGCGGGCGTGTCCGCGTTGGCCATGACTTTGAGATCGGCAGTTGCATCGGCCCAGCCAAGCAGCGTTTGCAGGTCGTCAGAAAATTGCGCCTCGATCGTTGCAATGGCGCCTTCATAAACCATGCCGGAGGCGCCATCGAGTGTGATGACATCGCCTTCATGAAGGACCCTGGTGCCAACATGGGCCTGGCGCAGACTCACATCAACGATGATGCCCTCGGCACCCGCGACGCACGGCTTGCCCATGCCGCGCGCGACTACCGCAGCATGCGAGGTTTTGCCGCCGCGACTCGTAAGAATGCCTTCAGACGCGAAAAAACCGTGAATATCCTCGGGGCGGGTTTCCTCTCTCACGAGAATCACCTTGTCACCCGCCTTACCGAGCTTTTCAGCCAGGTCAGCATCGAAGACACATTTGCCTGACGCCGCGCCGGGCGACGCGGGTAAACCAATCGCGATCGGTTCTGCCGTGGTGTCGGGGTCAAGGCTCGGGTGCAGCAACTGTTCCAGCAACTCAGGATCGATACGCAACAAAGCCTGTTCCCGGGTAATCAGTTTTTCTGCAAACATATCGACCGATGTCTTGACCATGGCGGCCGCATTCATTTTGCCGTTGCGGGTTTGCAGGCAGTACAGCGTGCCTTTCTCGATGGTAAATTCGTAGTCCTGTACTTCCTGATAGTGGGACTCCAGCGTATTCCTCAATGTCACCAGCTGGGAATACTGTTCCGGCATTTCCAGTTCCATGTTATGCAGAGCTTTCGGAGTACGAATGCCGGCCACAACATCCTCACCCTGTGCGTTGATCAGGTATTCACCGAACATTTCGTTTTCGCCGGTACCGGGGTTGCGCGTAAACCCCACGCCAGTGGCGCAATCATCGCCTTTATTGCCAAACACCATGGTGCAGATATTGACGGCGGTTCCGTTGGCCATGTCAGGCGTGATATGGAATTCACGCCGGTAATCCACTGCGCGCTTGCCCATCCACGAGCGAAATACGGCTTCTACGGCAAGCTTTAATTGCTCCATGACATCCTGCGGAAAATCCTTGCCGGTTTCCCGACGCACAACAGCGAGAAATTTGTCGCTGATTTCCCTCAGATGATCTGCGGTGAGCGCGACGTCCGAACTGACCCCGACACGATTCTTGACGGCTTCAAAATATTCGTCAAAGTGCTCGTCGGAAATGCCCAGAGCCACTTTGCCAAACAGCTGAATAAAACGCCGATAGGCGTCATAGGCAAACCGTTCATCGCCGGTTTGGCTGATCAGTCCGGCCAGCGTTTCGCTGTTCAGACCCAGGTTCAGGACGGTATCCATCATCCCGGGCATCGACATGGCCGACCCCGATCGCACCGAGACCAGCAGCGGATCCGGGCCCCTGCCAAAGGTCTTTCCCGTTGCTGATTCGAGTTTGTCAATTTCCTGCTTAACCGTTGTCATCAGATCCGGTGGCAATTCATTGTTTTGCAGGTATGCCAGGCAGGCTGCCGTGGTGATGACAAACCCCGGCGGAACATTGATGCCGATCTGCGTCATTTCGCACAGATTGGCACCTTTTCCGCCCAGCAGTTTTTTGTTTTTGCCATCGCCGTTTTGAAAGGAATAAATGTATTGTTCGGACATTTGTCGCAGCCTTATAAAAAGATTGAATGATGGTTTGAATGGTCCTCCAATATTGCCGTGCGCGCTACTACGGCAAACCACTAGCAAGCGCTAAAGTGCCGGATTAGGGGGGGTATAATCGTGAGCTGAAGAAGGGTATCCGGTGCTTATGCGCGGCTTGATTGCAGCGCGTGATTGGCAATCAGACCGATAATCTGCGGCCACAGCTCAGTCGGAAAATTGTGCCCCATGCCGTCAATGACTTCGAGAGTTGCCCCCGGAATGTATTTGGCCGTGTCGATGCCGCCGGCAAGCGGTACAAGGGGGTCATCCCGACCATGAATAACCAGCGTCGGCGCCTTGATTGTGGCCAGCCGGCTGCGGCGGTCACCATCCTGAATGATGGCGGCCACGTGACGGATGAATCCGGATGGAAAGTAACAGCGGTCATACCCCAGTGCCGTCATTTCCCGGCGGGTCTCATCGTCTATTGGATACGCCGGGCTGCCGATAAGCTCCAACGTGCGCATGCTGTGCTCTATCACGGCCTCCCGGTCATTGCCGG
>JABDLQ010000047.1 GCA_013002925.1 Gammaproteobacteria bacterium
GTCTGCATAAAGAATTGCCTTACCCTCGATATGCCGGGCGGCGCGTCCGATGGTCTGTATCAGCGAGCGTTCCGACCGCAAAAAACCCTCCTTGTCAGCATCCAGGATCGCGACCAGCGACACTTCGGGCATATCCAGGCCCTCGCGCAGCAAATTGATACCAACCAGCACGTCAAACTCACCGAGACGCAAATCGCGAATGATTTCCGAGCGCTGCACCGTATCGATGTCCGAGTGCAGATACCGTACCCTCACACCGTGCTCAAACAGGTACTCAGTCAAATCCTCGGCCATGCGTTTGGTCAACGTGGTCACCAGTACCCGCTCTTCGCGCGCGGTGCGCAGGTGGATTTCTGATAACAGATCATCGATCTGGGTTGTGGCCGGCCGCACCTCGAGCTCCGGGTCAACCAGACCGGTGGGTCTGACGACCTGCTCCACGACCTGGGCAGATTTTTCCTGCTCATACGGACCGGGAGTGGCCGACACAAACACAGTTTGCGGCATCATGCTTTCGAATTCATCGAAGCGCAGCGGGCGGTTGTCGAGCGCCGATGGGAGCCGAAAGCCAAACTCCACCAGCGTCTCCTTGCGTGAGCGGTCGCCTTTGTACATGGCGCCAAGCTGCGGGACGGTCGCGTGACTTTCATCAATGATCATCAGAGCGTTATCCGGCAGGTAATCTATCAGTGTGGGTGGTGGCTCACCGGGCTCACGCCCCGACAAATAACGTGAGTAGTTCTCGATACCGGAGCAGTAACCGAGCTCACGAATCATTTCAAGGTCATAGTTCGTGCGTTGCTCAAGGCGCTGCGCTTCGACCAGTTTGTTGGCCTCCCGCAGTTGTCCGAGCCGCTCGATCAATTCCGTTCGAATTTCATCGACAGCCTTGACCATGACTTCGCGGGGCGTCACGTAGTGCGTGCGCGGATAAATGGTCAATCGGGGTACGCGGCGTAGCACCTCACCGGTCAGTGGATCGAAAAAACTCAGGCTATCGACTTCATCGTCAAACAGTTCCAGGCGCACCGCTTCGCGGCTGGATTCTGCGGGAAATACATCAATGACTTCACCGCGGACGCGGTAATTACCGGGGGCCAGTTCTACTTCGTTACGCGTGTACTGCATCTCGGCCAGTCGCCTTAACACATCACGTTGCCCGGCCGGCTTTCCCTGTTGCAAATGCAGGACCATGCGCAAATAGGATTCAGGATCGCCCAAACCATAAATCGCAGAGACTGTTGCAACAATGATGACGTCATCGCGCTCCAGCAGTCCCTTGGTCGCAGACAGCCTCATTTGCTCAATGTGCTGGTTTATCGACGCATCTTTTTCAATAAAGGTATCAGAGGCCGGCACATAGGCCTCCGGCTGATAGTAGTCGTAGTAAGAAACAAAGTACTCGACGGCATTGTTGGGGAAGAACTCCCGCATTTCTCCATATAATTGTGCTGCCAGCGTTTTGTTGTGCGCCAGTACAATGGTGGGCCGCTGGAGTTGATTGATCAGATTGGCCACCGTAAACGTCTTACCTGAACCGGTCACGCCCAACAGTGTTTGTTGTGCGTAGCCAGATTCAAGACCGTCAGCCAAAGCGGCAATCGCCGCGACCTGATCGCCGGCCGGCGAAAAATTACATTGCAGCGAAAACTGCTGCGCTTCAGTCGAGTCTGGCACTGGCTGACCTGCCTGTGGAATAAGGAATTGATTGGCTGAGCGGGTTGGTTGGCATATTATACACTCGATTTGAAACAGTGATGGAGACACCGTGAGTATATTATTGTCCCAGCGGGTACAGCAGATAAAACCCTCAGCAACGCTGGCGGTTAGCGCCAAAGCGGCGGAACTTCGTGCCGCAGGCCGTGATGTGATCGGGCTGGGTACCGGGGAACCGGATTTTGATACCCCCGAGCATATCAAGGAAGCTGCCATCGAGGCCCTCAAGCGCGGTGACACCAAATATACCGCCGTCGATGGAACCGCGGCGCTGAAGTCCGCGATCATCGAAAAATTCCAACGTGACAACCAGCTCGAATACACCGCCGCGAATATTCTCGTCTCAAGCGGCGCCAAACAAACCCTGTACAACCTTTGCCAGGCCCTGTTGGGAGATGCCGATGAGGCCATTATCCCGGCGCCTTACTGGGTTTCCTATCCGGCAATGGTCAAACTCGCGGGCGCAGAACCCGTCCTTATCAAGGCACCCGCAAGCCAGAATTTCAAGATTACGCCCGCGCAACTCGAGGCCGCAATTACGCCAAAAACGCGCCTGTTGTTCTTGAACAGCCCCAGCAATCCGACCGGGGTCGCCTACTCCCGCGAGGAATTTGCGGCTCTGGGCCAGGTGCTCGATGATTATCCGCACGTGATAATCGCCAGCGATGAAATATACGAGCACATTTACTGGGGCAAGGCGCCCTTTTGCTCGTTTGCCACGGCTTGTCCGCACCTGATTGATCGCATCGTGGTCGTCAACGGGGCATCCAAAGTGTTCGCCATGACCGGCTGGCGACTCGGTTACGGCGCCGGACCGGTCGATCTCATCGCTCCGATGAAAAAAATCCAGAGCCAGAGCACCTCAAACCCGTGTTCCCTGTCCCAGGCCGCAGCTGTCGCGGCTCTGAACGGTCCGATGACCAGTGTCCACCAAATGGTCAAGGCCTTTAAAGAGCGGCATGACTATCTGATCCCGGCCCTGAACGCTGTCGATGGCATACAGTGCCTGTCCTGTGACGGTGCATTTTACGCCTTTCCGGATTTCAGCCAGCTGGTTGCGCGCGCCGGCGTCCGCGATGATGTGCAGCTGGCCGAGCGTATTCTGGAGCAGGTCGACCTGGCGCTGGTGCCAGGCACGGCCTTTGGAGCGCCTGGGTTCATCCGCATTTCCTACGCTGCCGGCATGGAAACACTGACCACGGCTGTGCAGCGGCTGGAGGATTTTGTCGCCGCGATTTAGGGTTTTTGCACCAACCCGATCACAATTTTTGAAAATGTCGACAACACCGCATGAAAATGGCTTGACTTGCGCACCGCAAGCCGCCAGAATTTTGCGCCTGCGGCCGGTGGCCGGGGTACACCAGGGAACCGAACAC
>JABDLQ010000084.1 GCA_013002925.1 Gammaproteobacteria bacterium
CTGATCTCCAATGTCGATTTTCAGGCGGGCGCCTTTGATATGGCGAGCAGTGAAAAGTTGTCACGATTGCTCAACGAGTGTGTCCGACGTCGGCTGCCGGTAATCTGCTTTGTATCATCGGGCGGCATGCAGACAAAAGAAGGGCCGAGCGCCCTGTTTGGCATGGCGATCAGTAATGACCGTATCACGCGGTTTGTACGGGATAATGATCTGCCGATCATCGTGTTCGGTTTTGGCGACTGTACCGGCGGCTCGCAGGCTAGTTTTGTGACGCACCCCCTGGTGCAAACCTACTATTTCAGCGGCACCAATATGCCTTTTGCGGGGCGGGTTGTAGTGCCTGCATTCTTGCCGTCGCAATCCATCGTTTCAAATTATCTGTCTGACACCATCGGTTCCATGCGGGGGCTGGTCCATCACCCCTTTTGTCCGTCTCTGGACGATGAACTCAGGGCGGTTGATCCGATGATTCCGCTACCTACCGAGACTGTGGAGGCGGTGATCGAACGGGTGTTTAAAGGCAGCTATCTGCCGGACTCCCGCCGTTCGTCAAGAGACTTGTCCACGCCAACGGCCGTGTCGTTGATGAAGCCGATCACGCGAGTTCTGATACATGCGCGTGGTTGCACGGCGGTCAAGTTGACGCGCGTTGCCAAGCGGCGTGGGATTTCCGTTGTGCTGGTGCAATCGGATCCTGATATGGATTCCGTGGCTGCCGACATGTTAAGCGGTAGTGACGAGGTGGTGAGCCTTGGCGGACAGACTCCCGATGAGAGCTACCTCAATGCGATGAGCGTATTCGCAATCGCACGGCGCGAACGGATAGATGCGTTGCATCCGGGGATCGGTTTTTTATCTGAAAACGAGGATTTTGCACGTACCTGTCGCAAGCGCGGTATAAATTTCATCGGGCCGTATGCAAAGAACATGGAGGTGATGGGCAACAAGTCCAATGCCATTGCAACGGCGCTTGCCAACGATGTGCCGGTTGTACCGGGCAGTCACGGTATTTTGACCAGCGCTGCTGCGACGCAAAGAGTGGCAGACGAAGTGGGCTATCCGGTGCTGCTCAAAGCGGTCCATGGCGGCGGCGGCAAGGGCATTAAAGTGGTACGCCGCCCCGAGGATATCGAGGAGTCGTTTAGCACGGTGTTCGCCGAAGCCAAGAGCGCGTTTGGCAATGGCGATTTGTATCTGGAGAAATACGTAGAGTCACTGCGACATATCGAGGTGCAGATTTTACGTGATGCCCAGGGGCACACCAAGATTCTTGGCTTGCGTGATTGCAGTGTGCAGCGGAACAACCAGAAAGTTCTGGAGGAAAGCGAATCGGTAATGCTGCCGCCAAATCTGCAGAATGACGCTTATGAATACGCCGATCGCCTGGCGAATGTGATCGATTATCTGGGTGCGGGCACCGTCGAATTTATTTATGATCTGGCTTCGAATGCACTGTATTTTATGGAAATGAATACACGCTTGCAGGTCGAGCATCCTGTCACAGAATGGACCAGTGGAGTGTCCATTGTTGATGAACAGTTTCGCATTGCTGAGGCTCAGAGTATTGCGGATTTACAATTTCAGAACCATGGCTATGCTATCGAGGCGCGCATCACCGCTGAAAAAGGTGCTTATGATTCCAGCGGTGCGATCAGGTTCTTGCCTACGCCCGGTGTGGTGACCGCCTGTAAGTTTCCTGATCAGAAGGGCATCGAAGTGATTGCCGGGGTCTCCGAGGGTAAAACCATCTCACCATTTTACGATAGTCTGATCGCACAGATTATCGCCTACGGAGATGATCGCGAAGACGGCATCGCCAAATTGAAGCAGTACCTGAAATCAATCAAGCTCGAAGGCATTTGCACCAATATTCCATTGCTGACCCGAATACTCGACGATGCAGTGTTTCAGCACGGCAATTACGATACCAATTATATGCCCGAGTTTCTGTCCCGGGTCGATGGTGAGCAATTGTTGTTTGAAATGGAGCAGACGGCAGCGGTGACGGATCCGGGTGATATGGCCGTCGAAATAGAAGGGTCTGACGAACTCAAAGTGCTGTCGCCACAGACCGGAATATTCTATCTGACCCCCTCACCGTCGGACCCGCCCTATGCCGAAGTCGGTGATCGCATAACGGTGAACGACACAATTTGCCAGATCGAAGCGATGAAAATGTTTACCTCGGTCTCGTTGAGTTCCCTGAATGATACCGATGTGTTGTATCCCGACGGGCACACTTATGAAGTCGTGAGAATCAACCAAACCAATGGCGCGCAGGTTAATGCCAATGACCTGTTGTTTGTTGTAAAACCGGTCTAGCCAGCTACCAGGTGCTCTGAAATAAGGCGAACTCTTATTTCTACCTCATCGAGCGCATCATTTTAGCGTGCAGCTTAGGTACAATTATCCAAAGAATTGGTTTTATCGGTCCTGCGGCTATACGCCAGAAAATCTTATATCATCGTATGACAACCGGATGTGAACGCCACCAGGATTCAGGAGGGCAAAAAGATGTTTGATTTTAATCGCACAGTAAAACTCATTAAGGGTGCTGTCTTTGATCCCGACACTACGTGGAAAGAGTATTTGCCGGAAGCAGGCGACTGGAAAAAAACTGCCACGCTGTTAACCGGGCCGTTGGTTGTGGGTAGTGTCGTGTTAGCTTTTATTGTTGACCGGATAATTCCAAACCGACTGTCGTTTATACCGGAACCGGGTTTTGGCAGTCTGTTCACGGGGCTCCTTGCGATGGCAATTATTGCCGGACTGGTAGCCTTCATCGTCAGCTTTCTGGCCGGCATGTTTAAAGGAAAAAACAGCTTTGCGCACGGACTTGCTGCAACAACGCTGGCATTTGTCCCGGGCTATGCCGGCCAGGTTCTGGCAAAACTGCCCTGGATCGGATGGCTCCTTGGGCTGGCTCTTTTTGTCTACTCTCTGGTGCTTTTGTACCGCATTATTCCGACCTATCTTGAAGTGCCAGACACCTCTCGCCTGGGACACTACATTCTGAGCGTGGTCGGCGTCATCGTTGCCTCATTATTGCTCGGCATGTTGATCGGTGGCGCGTCCCTGTCTCGCGATGCCAACGATTTCCAGCGTAGTCTGGGCGATGCGGGGGAGCAGCGCGGCAGCTCGACTGGCATGTTTGGGGCAATGGAACGTGCAGGCCGAGTGGTTGAGGAAGCAGAAAACGATCAATACGATCCACCTTCAGACGGCAAAGTATCTGACAGGCAGGTCGGAACTTTGCTCAGCGTGATACAAAAAACCCGTGATTTGCGTGAACGTCAGGCCAGGGAGCTCAAGGAGCTATCGGATAAAGCCAAGAAAAATGATATTGCAGCCATGCAGGATGTGTTCTCCGGTCTCGGTGGGGTAATGGGACTATCCACCGCGGAGATGGAAGTGGTCAAAACGGCCGGAGGTAACTGGGCCGAACATCAATGGGTAAAAGAGCAGCTGCGCATTGCCATGATCCAGCAGGATATCAATGAGGCGGTTAAGCACAACTTCGAGCTTTATAAAAAATACGAGAGTGAACTGGAGCAATACCCGGGGTTCTGATTTGCAGGAGTTGTTCCAGTTGATTTGTTACAGAGCTCAGCCGGTTTTACCGACTCCGCTTCGACTAGCTTGCCGCGGAACCATCGCCGGAGCAGGCCGCAACCTGCTGAACCGCCCGTCGCATATCGTGTTCGCAGCAGGGTAGTTTGCAGACAACAGGTGCGCACCCGGCCATCCGGAAGATAAATTTCCGGCTCAAGTTTCAATAGCTTAAGCACCAGAAGCACAACTTTTGCCCGGAAAATACACTTTTCTTTACAATTGCCTGTAAGTAATGAAAAATAGGAAGTCAATCAGTGCATTAAAACGAGGATGTTATGCAAGCACCTCAGATACCAGTCGATGAGCCGGACCGACTGGCAACTCTGCACAGCCTCAATCTTCTGGATACGCCGCCAGAGGCCCGCTTTGATCGTT
>JABDLQ010000086.1 GCA_013002925.1 Gammaproteobacteria bacterium
TCCCTGCTCGTAAACAGGGTCGGAGGCAGGCGCCATACGACTTCTGATTCCGTCGCCTGGTCTTTGGGGTTGGCATTGATCTCACTGGCGTCGACATATTCGAAACCGGCCTTTTCCATGAATGCCATGAGATCTGAAGTTTTCAGATATCCCCGGCTGCCGGTGGTTGATGCGGCGCTGGTATTTTCCGGTGCCCGATGTTGCACGATCCCTACGATTCCGCCAAATTTGAGTACCCTGTAGGCGTCTGCCAAAGCGGCGGTCAGGAAACCACCATCGTTTTCAAAGCGATGGAGATTGTGCAATGCGCGGATAAATAACACGGCATCCGCAGTGCCCGCCAGGTCTGCCGGCATGGCGCCAAATGCAAATGCGCGAACAGTAGCAGCGTCGCCCGAACTCCAGCCGCTCGCCTCGGCCGTCCAGTCTCTGACCCATGTTTCTTTGGCTTTGAGTTGTTCGTCGGTGAAAAACCCGAATTTGGGGTACATAGCCTGTGAGTAATCGGCCCCAATCAGCATGCCCTCGCTACCAAGGTATGGTATCAATATTTTTGAATACCACCCGCCTCCCGGCAGCGCCTCAACCACGGTCATGCCCGGTGCAATGCCAAAAAACTCCAGCGTTTCCCGCGGATGACGATATTGGAATCGGGCCTTTGTCTTCTCGGGTTGCGCGGCCAGTATTGCATCGAGACGAGACGCCTGAAAAGAAGTTAATGAGGAGTCTTTGCCAGAATAGGTGCTCGAGGTACAGCCAAGCACAAAAAATGCCGCTGCGATTATTAATGACATTTTCATGGGTGCTGCTCCTGCTGATTAGTTGCTGAAGCCCCGCATTGTACCTGATTTTGACCGCCGGTAACGGGACTGTCCTGGTACAGTCCAGTCCTGCCGGGACGTCATCAGGCGCCAGCCATGAATCATAATTGGAGTTGCCGTATCGCCAGCGGCGCGTGAGCGGCGGACCGTCAGCGGCGGACAGTCATCGTGACCGGGCACCTGCCGCACCAGGTATTTCTGGTGTTATGCCGATTTAGTGTCATTCCTGTTTGAGGTACCTTGCACTACCATGGGCTATCGGTCAGCTCACGGGTTTCACGCAGGAGACTTTTTATGCAGAGTTTTGCCAAAGTGCAACAACGGGCAGAGCAGCGCAAGGGCGGCGCATCCGGACTGGAGAAACTCCTTCCTGAAGTTGCCAACCGGACACGATTGTCCACCATGACGGATGATCGATACCTTGCCATGATGACAAAGTGCATAAACCAGGCCGGCTTCAACTGGTCAGTTATCGAAAAGAAATGGCCGCAGTTCGAAGAAGCATTTTATGGATTTGACCCCGAAAATCTCGCGTATTTATCTGCAGAAAAATGGGAAGCTTATATGAGCGATGTCAGGGTCGTACGCAACTGGCAGAAAATTTCCGCACTTCGGGACAATGTTGGTTTTTTAAGGGAAGTTTCCGCCGAGCACAACGGTTTTGGGCGCTTCCTGGCCGGCTGGCCACCGAGCGATCAGGTGGGGCTGATGCGATTTCTGAAAAAGCGGGGTCACCGTCTGGGCGGGGCGACGAGCCAGTGGTTCCTGCGCCGGGTGGGTAAGGACGGTTATATTTTGACTGGTGATGTGATCGACGCGTTGCAAAACGCCGGTGTGGATATTCATGATCAACCGACCAGTCAGGCGGACCTGCGGCGTGTGCAACAGGCATTCAATCAGTGGCACGAGGAGACGGGTTTGTCCTATACGCACCTGAGCAAAATCGCCGCGTACTCGATGGGCACGAATCATGATAGTGACTTTATCATTGCCCAAATCAATGCCTGAACGTCGGGTCTTGATCCTGTGTTCTTTTGTATGAGCAGCGCTGTCGGTGTCTGATGTTGTAGACTACAGGTCTGCGGTCGGGTATCAGCTGCGCCGCAGGTAATGCAGCCAACAGACACGGACCGCCAGGCTGCGCCACGGCTGCCAGCGTTGTGCAAAGCTCTGTTGCACATCATCCTCGTCAGGCACAGTGGGCAATTGATCTGCAATCCGCTCAAGTTCTGCGGCGTACAGTTCGCGCATGGCAACGCGCAATGCCAGGTCTCCGCGTGGCCAGATGTCGCGGTGTTTGAGCGCCATCAGTAAATAGACGTTGGCTGTCCATGGACCAATGCCGGTGATGCTGGTGAGTTCAGCACGGGCCGTGGCGGTGGCGCGTGTGTGCAGGCGGTGCAGGGCGAGCGTGCCATCGATAATCGCTTGTGCCAGGACCCTGGCATAACGTGCTTTTTGACGACTGAACCCGGCTTGTTTTAATTGTGCATCTGACAGGGCCAGCAGGTGGGCCGGAGTGACTCTGGGCACCTGCGCACGCAGTTTTTGCATGACTGCCCGCGCCGACGCCAGTGAGACTTGCTGTTCCAGGATGATATGCAGCAGCGCTGAAAACCCCGGCCGTCGCAGCCACATGGGCGGATCGCCCCATCTGTCAACAACCGTATCCAGGGTCGCATCACGGCGGCGCAACCAGCGCAACCCGTGTTGATAATGCAGGCGGTCCCTGATCAGGTTAGCGCGCATCCATACTCCGCTCAGCAGCGTGTGCTAACGGCGTGACGGGCATTTAGCCTGCTGGGTAAACATAGCTCGCACCAAACCCGAGCGGCAGGCCTGTTGCCCAGTACAGCAAAAGAAAAATCGTCCATAACACTAAGAATGTCACAGAGTAAGGCAGCATCATCGCCGTCACCGTGCCAATCCCCGTGGTGGTGACATAGCGCTGGCAAAACACCACAACCAGTGGAAAGTAGGGCATCAGCGGGGTAATGATATTAGTACTGGAATCACCAATGCGATAGGCGGCCTGTGCAAGGTCCGGCGAAATCCCCAGCTGCATGAGCATGGGCAGAAAAATCGGCGCAAGCAATGCCCACTTGGCAGATGCGGAACCGACGAACAGGTTGATAAGACCGGTCAGAAAAATAATCCCGACGATCGTGATGCCGCTGGGCAATGCCATTGCCTTGAGCGCAGCGGCTCCATTGACGGCAAGCAGCACGCCCAGGTTCGAGTGATTGAACGCATAGATAAACTGTGCAATAAAAAACATGATGACCAGGTAATAGCCCATGCCGTGCATCGCCTTGCTCATGCCGTCGATCATGTCACGCGAACTTTTTACGGTGCCGGCAATGATTCCATACACTACGCCCGGCAGCAGGAACCCAAGGAAGATCAGGGGCACGATAGAACCCATCAGCGGTGAACCGGCCGAAGCGAGTCCGCCGTCAGGCGCCCGCCATGCCGAGCCTTCCGGCAGTGCGGTACCTACCATGATCGCGACGCCAATCAGCATGGCAAACAGGGCGCCCCACAATGCGCGCTTTTCTTTTCTTTGCAAGGGCGCCATGCTGGGCAGATCCTCAAGATCGCCATCGAGTTCGTTGGCCTGCAAACGTGGCTCCACAATTTTATCGGTGATCAGCCAGCCCAGTGTCACGATCAGCAATGTGGACGCGGTCGTGAAAAAATAGTTGTTGAGTGGATTGAGCACAATAGCGGCATCCAGAACGCGCGCGCCCTCCTGGGAAATTCCCTGCAACATCGGATCCAGTGCGGAGGGCACAAAGTTAGCTGAAAACCCTCCTGATACTCCGGCAAATGCGGCCGCTATTCCGGCCAGTGGATGCCTCCCCGCCGCATAAAAAATCACACCGCCCAGCGGGATCACGAGCACGTAGCCAGCGTCGACCGCAGAATGGCTCATGATTCCTACCAGGATGACCATCGGTGTGAGCAGCCATTTTGCCGTAACCGCCATGACCGCACGCAGCCCGGCATTGATAAAGCCGGTGTGTTCTGCAACACCAATGCCGAGCATTGCCACAAGTACGACGCCCACCGGATGAAAATGGGTGAAGTTATTGACCATCGTGGTGAAAAAAGTCGTAAAGTTATTGCCCGCAAGCTGATTGCGAACGCGTACGGCTTCGCCACTGCGTGGATCAATCGATTCAAAGGAAATCCCAGACAGCAACCACGAGAGTATCCAGACGATAAACAGCAACGCGATAAACAGCATTGCCGGATCCGGTAATTTATTACCAACGCGTTCGACCGCTGCCAACGCTCGTGCGATCCGGCTCGTTTGAATCTCTTCGGCTGCAGGCATGTTTACTCCCCGTGTGATGATCGTGGTGGGAGGGAGTATACCCCATTTGTCGACGGCGCCCTGTGGCTGCGGTACATTGCGCGCACTGCAGGCGTTCGAACCGGTCCTGTCATCAAAAATGGTCATTGCACCCGACACAATGCGACGAGTATGAAAAATCTGCTGCAAAAAGAATGGCGACTGATTTTGTTTGGTTTTGTTATGACGTTCTGGTCAGCACCCGGGCAAACATTTTTTATCGCGTTGTTCAGTGGTGAGTTACGCAGGGAGCTGGGTCTTGGTCATGGCGATTTTGGGTTGCTGTATTCGCTGGCAACATTGCTGAGCGCCGTGGTGATTATCTGGAGTGGCGCACTCATCGATCGTGTTGATCTACGCAGATTTTCGCTGACAATTATCGTCGGCCTTGCGTTGGGGTGTGCTGCGTTCTCGATTAGCCATAGCACCCTGGCACTGGTCATCAGCCTGTTTTTATTACGCCACTTCGGTCAGGGGTTGATGTTTTTGAGTGCTTCGACGACCGTTGTGCGCTATCTGCAGGCTGATCACGGCAAAGCCAACGCAATCAGCAGTATGGGTTACTCACTGTCCGAGGCGGTTATGCCCAAACTGCTGGTTATCACGATTGCATTGGTTGGCTGGCGACTGACCTGGCAGGCAGCGGCGACGGTATTGCTGTTCGTCGTCGCGCCAGCGACCATCTACCTGATGAAAAATCATCACCAGCGTCACCGCCGTTTCCTGGACGAGCTTTACGAGCAAACTTCGGTACCATCCCCGGCGACCCGGCGGCAATGGCAGCGATCGCAGGTCTTGCGCGATCCACGATTTTATCTGTTTTTACCCAGCCTCATGGCACAAACGATCCTGTTTACCGGGTTTATTTTTCATCAGGTGCATCTGGTTGACAGCAAAGGCTGGGAATTATCCGACTGGACGGCATATTTCGCTCTGTATGCAGGCGTCGCAATCACCATGAAGTTTGCCAGTGGCTACCTGGTGGATCGTTTCAGCGCGACAGGTCTGCTGCCACTGCACACCCTGCCCCTGGGCATCGCCATGTTTTTGTTAGCCGGGTCAGATGAGGCCTGGGTAGCGCCGGTTTTTCTGATGCTGCTGGCTCTGACATCCGGGATGCAGGCGACGCTGACAACACCGTTTCTCGCTGAGCAATACGGCAATCGCCATCTCGGGGCGATTAAATCCATGTTGTCCGCAGTCAGTGTGTTCATGTCTGCACTGTCACCGTTCGCAATGGGCTGGATGATTGATCATGGCATCACGCTGAGTCAGCAGGCGCGCGTTGCCGCCGTTTATACGTTGATTGCCATTGCAATGGCAGGGGTCGGCTACCTGCTGAGTCCGCGATCGTCGCGGCCGGGATAGGTATCGGGACAACGTGTTGCCTGCACGCCGGTGCCAGTTGTCGGGACACGGAACAGTGCACGCCGCAGCGTCGTGGTGACGGGTATCTTCCCGATAGCAATCAGTGTCACGTGTTCAGGAGTGGACCGTAGTGTTGATCAGTGCCTTTACGACATTTCGCAGCCGTGTCAGTGTGCCCTCATCAACGTACCGGCCCGCTTCGATTTTCTTGTGGGCAGCGGCGACGGTGAGCTGGCTGGCGACGACAGTAACGCCAATACTGGACAACATTGTACGTAGATGCGCCAGTACCCGAACACCACCAAAGCTACCCGGGGACGCAGCTACCAGCGCGGCAACCTTACCGCTGTAGGCGGACAGCGGTGCCTCTTGCTCGGTGTGTACGCGGGACACCCAATCCAGCGTGTTTTTGAGTAAAGGGGGAATAGAGCTGTTGTATTCCGGCGAAGCAATAAATAAGCCGTCGTGTGAATAGAACAGCTCCTTCAGCCGGATCGCATTGGCCGGTAACGACTGTTCAGCTTCAAGATCCCCGTTGTAAATCGGCATCTCAAAATCAGCCAGATCGATAAATGTAGCATGAGCGCCGAGCTCCACGGCGATTTCAGACGCCTGTTTTGCCAGCTGTTTGTTAAGCGATGCGGTGCGCGAACTGCCAGCCAGAAATAGTAGTTTTCGGGACGCCATAGAAGTTCCTTGTGTCGGGTCGCATGCGGTCGGCCAGTACCGCGACAGTGCCATGGGTTCCGGATTTTCCCTGAATCAACGGCATAGATCAATGTGTCAATTTGGGAAGGCGTGCTGCCAATAAATCACGTAAGATCAGGCGCTGTCGAAGTAGCCAGCCGGCCAATACCCATCCGGCGCGGTGGCTTCACTTATCAATCAACAGACCAGGTAGAACATGGTAAAAGCTCGTCAAACGACCGATCTGCTACGCACCGATTTGCAGCAATCCCTGGCCGCCAGTGCCATTGACGTGCGCAAGCTCAGCGTGTTCCAGCGTATTTTGTTGACCACGGATGGCATGGTGACGGAAATGCTCGAAGCGTATCTGCAGGAACACATGGTGGTGAGCAAACTCGCACAGGGCGAGGCCCGGACTGCACGTGTGGTTACGGAGCTGGAACTTGATGAAGGTGATGCCATTATGCATCGCGCCATACTGCTCACCGGTGAATCCAGTCATCGTCATCACCTGTACGCAGAATCTGCGATCGCAGTTGATCGTCTGATCAAACCGATTCGCGACGGGTTGCTTAACAGTCGCAAGCCCATTGGTATGCTGATCCAGGAGAACCGGCTCGAGACGTTTCGGGAAATTCTGGTATGTGAGGAAGAACCTGCCGATGATCTTGCGGAATATTTCGGCATTTCGCGAGACGCATTACTGCTGTCCCGAACGTATCGTGTACTGGCTCACGGTCATGCGATCATGCTCATCACGGAAAAATTTCCGGAACAGTTTTTTATGGATTGAACCCGGCGCATCAGAATTGCTTAATTTAGGCTGCATTCGGCCGAGGGTGTGTAAAAACATCGGATTGTCATTGCGAACCCGCAAAGCGGGTGCGGCAATCCCCGTCCGGCTTCTGTGGCATCAATAAGTC